>JBKPPN010000413.1:0-26264 GCA_046733575.1 Candidatus Methylomirabilota bacterium
CGTTCGTGCTCGTGACCGTGGTGGAAGCGTTCGCGGGGAACATCGGCGGTCTGCAAGTCTCTCCGGGGTCGACTTTCGCCGTGACCCAGGTCTACGAGAACGTGCCTCTGATCGTGGGCGACACGCTGACGGGCTACGGCAAGGTGGACTCCATCAACTCGATCGCGGTGGGCAGTCTCTGCAGCGGCTGCGAGCTGACGTATCGGTTCGGCGGCTTCACCGTCTCCTCGGTCACACCGACGGAGGTGCGATTCACGGGCGGATCCGTCGCGCTCTACCTCGGCTTCGGCGCGGACCACGACTTCACGACCGGCAATGCGGGCGGCTCGGCGGGCGATATCGCCGAAGCGACCAACGGGACGCTCTTCCTCTCGCTGAAGGGACACGCGGTCGACGCGGCGGGCAACACCTTCGTCGGGACGGGCTCGAACATCGGGACGGTGACCCCGACCGGATTCGCGACCGGCCTCCTCGACGTCGACCTGGGCGCGGGCGGCATCGGGAACACGGTGTTCAACACCAACGCCATCGCGGCGCTGTTCGGGGGGCCGGCCGACTTCGAGATCGGCTTCTCGTTCTCGGCGCTCAATCCCGTGTACCCCGCGGAGTGCCCGGGCGGACCGGCCTGCGTCCGCGGCAGCGGTGACCTCACCGCCACGGCGGATCCTGTCGCCGAGCCGGAGCGCTACGGCGTGCTCCTGATCGGCGTTGTGTGCGCGGTCGCGTTCGTCGTCCGCCGCCGCCTCGCCTGACCTGACTCCATGGGGGGCTCGAAGCCCCCCAACTCCCCGCCTCGGAGGCGGCGCGGTCGGAGCCGCGCCGCCCCTCGTGGATCCCCTGAATCCGTGCGTGACAGCGGCGGCGACCTCGACTATAGTCCTCCGTACCGCATCCGGAACGTAGTTCCAGAATGAGAACGAAATGACTCCCACCATCCGCGGACGTGTCGCCATCGCCGGTGTCGGCGAGACCACGTACTACAAGCACGGCCAGGCTCCCGAGCCCGAGGTGAAGCTCGCCGTGCGCGCGATCCTGGCGGCGTGCGAGGACGCGGGCATCGCGCCGCGCGAGATCGACGGCTTCGCGTCGTACAGCAACGACCGGAACGATCCGTCGCGACTCGCGGCCGCGCTCGGTCTGCCCGAGCTCCGTTTCTCGAACATGCAGTGGGGCGGGGGCGGAGGTGGCGGCTCGGCGGCCGTCGGGAATGCCGCGGCTGCGGTCGCGGCCGGCTACGCCGACTGCGTGGTGGTGTTCCGTGCACTGGCGCAGGGACAGTTCCAGCGCTTCGGCGCCGCACCACCCGCGGCCACGGCGACGGGCGAAGCGGCGCTGACGTTTCCCTACGGCCTCATCTCGCCCGCGCAGCGCTTCGCCATGCGCTTCATGCGCTTCATGCACGAGCATGGCATCGGTGCGGAGAGCCAGCGCGCCATCGCGCTCGCCTCGTACCACCACGCGCAGCAGAACCCGCGCGCAGTGATGTACGGCCGACCGCTGACCGAGGCCGCCTACGACGCCTCGCGCTGGATCGTGGAGCCATTCCGGCTCTACGACTGCTGCATGGAGAACGACGGCGCCGCCGCGCTCGTGCTCGTGTCGGCCGCGCGCGCGCGCGATCTCCGGCAGCGCCCCGCGTACCTGCTCGGCGTGGCGCAGGGCTCGGAGTACCGCAACGCCGCACGCGGCCACAACGCGCCGACCTACGCGACGTCGAGCTTCACCACGGTGGCGCCGCGGCTCTACGCGATGGCCGGCGTGGGCCCGAAGGACGTGCACGTGGTCCAGAGCTACGAGAACTTCACGGGCGGCGTGCTGATGAGCCTGGTCGAGCACGGCTTCTTCGCGCCCGAGGAGACGAACGAGTTCCTGACCCTCGAGAATCTCATCGCGCCGAAAGGACGGCTGCCGCTCAACACGAGCGGCGGCAACCTGGCCGAGTGCTACATGCACGGGCTGGAGCTGCAGATCGAGGCCGTCCGTCAGCTCCGCGGCCAGTCCACGAACCCCGTGCCCGACGCGCGCGTGGCGATGGTCATCTCCGGTCCGATGGTGACACCGGTCTCGAGCATGATCCTTGGCACCGAGGATGCGCTGTGAGCGGCGCGACGTACCTGCCCGCCGGCTTGCCGCGACCCGTCGCCGAGCCCGACGGCCTCGACGCGCCGTACTGGGAGGGCACACGGGCGGGAGAGCTGCGCGTGCAGCGCTGCCGCGCGTGCCGGGCGTGGCAGTGGGGCCCGGAATGGATCTGCCACGCCTGCCTCGGCTTCGACGTCGACTGGGTCGCCGTGGAGCCGCGCGGACGGATCTACAGCTGGGAGCGCGCGTGGCACCCCGTCCATCCCGCCCTCAAGAGCCACGGCCCCTACATCGTGGTGCTGGTGGAGCTGCCGCACGCCGGCAACATCCGGATGGTGGGCAATCTTCTCGGTGATCCGACGCAGACGGTGAGGATCGGCGCCAGCGTCGAGGCGGCCTTCGAGCCCCACGACGACGCAACGCCGCCGTTCACGCTCGTTCAATGGAGGACGCGATCATGAGCACGACCGAGCTCGAGATCAACGCACCGAATCTCTGGCGCCTCGAGACGCCGGGCCACACGACCTGGCCGCGCTCGGCGCGCCCCGGCGATCCCCGGAAATACTTCATCGTCTCGGCCGACGCGCACGTCAACGAGCCCGCCGATCTCTGGGCCACGCGCATCGACGCGAAGTACCGCGAGCGCGTGCCGCGCGTCATCGTCGACGCCAACGGCGTGAAGTGGCGCGTCTCGGAAGGCCACCGTCCCGATCGGCTGCGCACGGACGAGATGGAAGGCGAGGACCGGCTGCGTCAGCTCGCGGGGGCCGATCCCGAGCAGCGCCTGCGCGACATGGCGCGTGACGGCATCGACGCCGAGGTCATGTTCCCCAACAAGGGCCTCTCGATGTGGGCCACGCCCGACGCGGTGTTCGCGCAGGCCCAGTGCTGCGTCTACAACGAATGGGCGTGGGAGACCTTCTCCCGTTACAACGACCGCATGTCGCCCGCGGCGGCGATCGCGACGGCGGACCTCGAGGGCTCCATCGCCGAGGTGAAGCGCGTCGCGACGCTGGGCTTCCGCGCGCTGACACTGCCGTGCAAGCCCGTGTGGGGTGCGCACGACGTCGAGCACCCGAACTACAACCTGCCGATGTTCGATCCGCTCTGGGACGTGATCCAGGACGCCGGCCTGCCCATCACCTTCCACGTGTCGACGGGACGCGATCCGCGCGCGGCCCGCGGCAACGGCGGCGCGGTCATCAACTACGTCTCGCACTCGCTGTCGCCGACGATCGAGCCCGTGGCCAACCTGTGCGCCTCCGGCGTGCTGAAGCGCTTCCCGCGCCTGCGCTTCGCCACCATCGAGGCGGGCATCGGCTGGGTCGCGTGGCTGCTCGACGCGATGGACGAGGCGTACCGCAAGCACCACTTCTGGGCGCGGCCGAAGCTCGACAAGCTCCCGAGCGAGTACTTCCGCGAGCACGGCTTCGCCTCGTTCCAGGAAGACGCGGCGGGACTGGCCCTGGCCGAGTCGGCCAACCTCGCCGACAACTTCATGTGGGGCAACGACTACCCGCATCACGAGGGCACGTGGCCGCACTCCGCCGAGGCCATCGAGCGCACGATGGGCGGGCTCTCCGACGCGTCGCGCGCGAAGATCCTCGGCCTGAACGCCGCGCGGCTGTTCCGCTTCACGGTGCCCGGCGACCGGCAGACGGCGTGAGCACGGTTCATCCGCGCTCGACGGACGCCGCGGCGCGGGCCGACGGCGGACACCGCGCCGCAAACCGCGTGGTCGACATCCTGGAGCTCGTGGCGGGCAGTCGCGACGGGCTCGCGCTCCGCGAGGTGAGCGCCGAGCTGGAGGCGCCCAAGAGCAGTCTCCTGCCGCTCCTGCGCGCGCTCACCGCGCGCGGCTATCTCGAGCAGGACCGCGTCGGCGCGTACCGGCTCGGCCCCCGCGCGCTCGGGCTCGGCGCGGGGTCGTCGGCGCAGAGGGAGCTCGGCGACCTGGCGCGTCCGGCGCTGGCCGAGCTCATGCGACGCACGGGCGAGACCGTCTTCCTCGGCACGCTGGCCAGCGACCGCCGCGCCGTGGTCTACGTCGACAAGGTCGAGAGCCCGCAGATCATTCGCTACGCGGCCGGCGTGGGCGACCGGCGTCCGCTGCACGCCACGTCGCTCGGCAAGGCGATCCTCGCCTTTCTTCCCGCCGACGAACGCGAGGAGATCGTGCGCGCGCTGCCCCTCGATCGCCACACCGACCGCACGGTGACGACGGCGACCGCGCTGCGCGCGTCACTCGAGGAGACGCGGCGCGCGGGCGTCTCCGTGAGCGTGGACGAGCTCGTGCGTGGCGCGTCGGGCGTCGCGGCGCCCATCATGGATCGCGCCGGCCGCGTGGTCGGCGCCTGCTCCATCGGCGGGCCGACCGATCGCATGCGCTCGCATCTGCGGCAGCTGGCCACCGAGGTCAAGACGACGGCGCGCGCGGTGTCTGCGCTGCTGGGACATCGCGCGCCCGAGAACGGCCACAAGACGGCAGGGAGGATCTGATGAAGGTCGGGATCGCGCTCAACATGCTGACGAAGGAAGGCCGCACCGACGCCGACGTCCTGGGCGAGCACATGGCCATGGGAGATCTCGCCGAGCCCCTCGGCTTCGACTCGCTGTTCGCGCTCGAGCACCACTTCACGGGCTATGCGATGTCGCCCGCGCCGCTGCAGCTCCTCTCGTACTACGCCGGCCGCACGAAGCGCATCACGCTCGGCACCGCGGTGATCGTGCTGCCCTGGCACGATCCCGTCCGCGTCGCCGAGGAGATCGCGCTGCTCGACGTCATCTCCGGAGGCCGCTGTCTGTTCGGCTTCGGGCGCGGCGCGGCCAGCGTGGAGTACGCGGGATTCCGGGTTTCGATGGAGGAGGCGCGCGCCCGCTTCGTGGAAGCAGCCCGGATCGTGGTGAAGGCGCTGAGCCAGGAGGTGTTCGACTGGCAGGGCGAGTTCTTCCAGATGCCGACCATGTCGATCCGGCCGCGCCCGATCTCGCATCCCGAGCGCCGCTTCTACGCCTCGTCGGTGAGCCCGGAGTCGGCCGAGATCATGGCCAAGCTCGGCTTCGGCCTGCTCGTCATCATGCAGAACGAGTGGACCAAGGCGGCGGAGGACATCCACCGCTACAACGACATCACGCGCCGGGTCGGCCACACGCCGCGTCCGCCGATCATCCTCACGAACGTGTCGTGCGCCGAGAGTCGCGAGGAGGCGCAGGAGCGGGCCGGCCTCTATCTCGCGCGGAAGTGGGACTCGATCGACACTCACTACCACTTCTCCGACGGTCACCTGGCCACCGTGAAGGGCTACGAGTTCTACGGCAACATGGCCAAGACGTACTCGAAGATGAAGGATCCGGGCTTCCGCAAGAAGGCCACCGACTTCTACGTCAAGATCCAGGTCGTCGGGACGCCCGACGAGTGTCTGGAGCAGATCGCCGAGCTGCGACGTCTCACCGGCACCGACCATCTCGTCACCGAGTTCAGCTTCGGCGGCATGCCGCACGACCAGGCCGAGCTCAACATGCGGCTCTTCGCCGACCGCGTGATGCCCGTGCTCCAGCGTGACCGCGCCTTCACCGGCCCCGTTGCGACGAGCGCGTCGTCGGGCCGGCCCGTCGAATCGGAGAAAAGCATCTTCGCGCCCGCGTGAACGGCCCGACCCGAAGCGCGTCCCGGCTGCGCCCTCGTGTGTCCGAGCCCGGGGGTTTCGGGGCCGTCGAGGCTTTCCTGACATGAAAGGACGATCATGATCACCAAGTTCGCGACGGTGTACGCGGGTCACGTCGATCTGGGCGACATGGGGCAGATGGCGACGCCCGCCAACGAGCGTCGCTACTCGAACGAGCACCTCGCCACCGTCTTCGCCAAGACCGACGCGGTGGCCAAGGCCATGGACGACGCCGGCTATCACGCCATCTGGCTCGCCGAGCATCACTTCCAGCACGAGGGCTACGAGGTCCTCCCCAACGTCCTCATGTCGGCCGTGCACATCGCGCATGTCACGAAGCAGATCAAGATCGGCTGCGGCTTCAACATCACGCCCATGTGGCATCCGCTGCGTCTCGCGGAGGACTTCGCGACCGCGGACATCCTCACCAGGGGGCGCGTGATCTTCGGCGTGGGCCGTGGCTACCACACCCGCGAGGTGGAGACCTTCGGCGCGCCGATGCTCGACCAGAACGCGAACCGTGAGCTGTTCGAGGAGCAGGTCGAGATCATCCTGCGCGCGTTCAACGAGGAGTCGTTCTCGCACAAGGGCAAGCACTACACGCTGCCACCCGACGTGCCGTACCGCGGCTACCAGCTGCGTGAGCTCACGCTCGTGCCCCGGCCCGTGCATCGTCCCGTCGAGGTGTGGCAGCCCATCGTCAGCGCGGGTCCGCGCGCCCTCGACTTCATGGTGCGCCACGACATCAAGGGCGTGATCGGCGGCGGTGCCGCGACGATGGCCGAGGGACCGATCCACGCCTACCGTGAGGCGGCCGCGCGCGCGGGCAAGGACCTGAAGCCCGGCGAGAACCTCGCGATCAGCATCTTCTACTACCTGGCCGAGACGCGCGAGAAGGCCATCCGCGAGATCACGCCGTACTACGAGGAGCACGTGAAGATGTTCGCGCCCCTCGGATTCGTGCCCGGCATCACGCCCGCCCAGGTCGAGGCAGCGTCCAGGCGCGGGGGCTGGGGCGCGGCCGGCGTCCCCACGGTCGAGCACTACATGAAGTCGGGCGCCTGGTTCGCCGGTCCGCCCGAAGAGCTCACCGCGTACCTGAAAGACCTGGAGTCGCGCTACCCCGGTCTCGAGCTCGTCAACATGAGCATCAGCATGGGCACGCCCGAGAAGGTGATGATCGAGCAGCTCGACTGGTTCGCCAAAGAAGTGATGCCGCACTTCAAGCGGCCGGCGTGATGGGCACCTACGTTCTTGTCCACGGGGCCTACCAGGGCGGCTGGGTCTGGAAGCTCGTCGCGACACGGCTGCGCGCGGCGGGCCACCTGGTCTATTCCCCTACGCTCGACGGCTGCGCCGAACGGCGTCACACCATGCGCGCCGGCATCACCAATACCACTCACGCCGAGGAGATCGCACAGCTCCTGTTCTACGACGACCTGAAGGACGTCATCCTGGTCGGCACGAGCTCGGGCGGCATGGTCGTCTGCCGCGCCGCCGAGCAGTCCGCCGACCGCATCGCGCGCCTCGTCTTCGTCGACGCCCTCGCGCTCATGCATGGCGAGAAGGTGGCCGACATCGTCAAGCGCCCCGCCGAGCCGGAGGTCACGCCGCTCACCATCGCTCCGACCCGCCAGGACGTCGAGGGCCGGATGTTCGCCGACCTCGATCCCACACTCCGTGCCTGGGCCGTCGCGCGCTACACGCCGCACCCCATCGTGGCGCTCGAGGGCGTCATGGAGCTCGCGTCGTTCTGGGATCGCGCCTGGCGCGCGTCGGTCATCCGTTGCCGTCGCGCCAAGAACCCGCCGGAGCCGCACCAGCGCCGTACCGCGGAGCGCCTGCGCGCGACGTACACCGAGCTCGACACCGGGCACTATCCGATGCTCAGCACTCCCGACGAGCTCGCCGCGCTTCTGCTCAAGGACTCCTGACGGCTCGTTCTTCGGCTCGCTCGTCCGTCGCGAGCCAACCGACGAACCTCCAAACCGTCAGCCGACCGCGCGGCGAATCTTGCCGTGGAGCGAAGACAGCGCGTCGATGATGGCGGCGACCGAGCGCGCGCCGGACTGGAAGATGGCGGTGGCGTTGAGCGCGACGGAGCCGAAGCCCATGGACTTGAGCTCGGCGACGCGCGCGACCACGCGGTCGGGCTCGGCGTAGAAGCGCTTGCCCTCGGGGTTGCGCGGTGGCGGCGCGACCATGCTCTGGAGACCGATCGAGGCCGGGTCGCGGCCCGCAGCTTCCGCGAAGCGCGCGATGGTGTCGAGGCTCGTGCGCGCGCTCGCGGCGTCGGTGATCTGGCTGGCGAGCCAGCCGTCGCCGAGCTCGCCGACGCGGCGGAGGGCGCGCTCGGAGTTGCCGCCGATCCAGATCGGGAGACGCGCGCCCTGGGGCGGCTTCGGCTCCATGCCCATCGCGGTGAGCGTGTAGTGGCGACCGGTGAAGTCGATCTGCGCGTCGGACCACGTGGCGCGCATGAGGCGGATCGCCTCGTCCATGCGCGCGCCGCGCGTGCGAAAGCTCTCGCCGAGCGCCTCGTACTCCGACTCCTGCCAGCCCACGCCCACGCCGAGGCGCACCCGTCCGCCCGAGAGCGTGTCGATGGTCGAGACCTGCTTGGCCACGAGGACGGGGTGACGCTGGGGCAGCACCAGGACCTCGGTGCCGAGCGTCACGCGTGACGTGGCGGCGGCCAGGTACGCCATCAGCGTGAGGGCCTCGAGGATGGGCATCGTGGCGGGATACGGGCCTGGCGGGCGTCCCTCGCTGGGGTAGCCCATGACGACGTGGTCGAAGATGTCGATGCCGTCGTAGCCGATCTGCTCGATGGCGCGGGCGAGCGTCGTGACGCCCCCGGGACCCTCGCGGTACGCGACGCTGGCGAATTCCACCGTGATCTTCATGGCGGGATTAACGCGCGCGCCGGCCCTGAACGTCAACGATAGAATCTGCGGATGACACGGGCGAGCGCCGACGCGCATGCGGGCTGACGCGGCGGTCGCCGCCGTCGCCGAGGCGAGCTGGCAGCGCAACGTCTGGGCGCTCTCGCTGTGCGTGTTCATCGCCTTCGTCGGCTTCCAGTTCTTCTCGCCCTTCCTTCCCCTCTACGTGCGCGAGCTCGGCGTCACCGATCCCGCCCATATCGCGCTGTGGTCCGGCGTGCTTGCCGCCGTCACCCCCGCCGTGTCCGGACTGCTGGCGCCGGTCTTCGGGCGGCTCGCCGATCGCTTCGGCCGCAAGATGATGCTGATCCGCTCGCTCGCCGGCTTCGTGATCATCATCGGCGCCATGGGGCTCGTCACGTCGGTGGAGCAGCTCCTCGTGGCCCGTGTCCTCCAGGGACTCTTCGCGGGCTTCTCGCCGATGGCCATGGCGGTGGCGAGCGTGTCGGCGCCGCGCGACAAGGTCTCGGTCGCCATCGCGCGCGTGCAGGGCGCCCAGCTCCTCAGCGTGGCCGTTGGTCCCGCCGCGGGCGGATTCGTGGCGTCGCACTTCGGGACGCGCGCCGCGTTCTTCGTCACCGCCGCGATGTGCGCGCTCGCGCTCGTGGCGCTCATCTTCCTCTTCCACGAGGTCCGCGATGCGCCGGCGTCCGGCCGCGTGGTCGCGCCGCGCAGCACGCCGCTGCGTGAGTTCCTGCGCTATCCGCACTTCGTGACCGTGATGCTGCTGCTCCTCGTCGCCCAGTTCATCGATCGCGGTCTGGCGCTGCTCATCCCGCTTCGCGTCGCGCACATGGAGGGCGTCGACATGGCGGCGACGTCGGGGCTGATCATCTCGGTGGCCGCGGTGGGCGCCGCGCTGTCGGCCAGCGTGGCGGGTCGGCTCTCGCAGGTGCTGCCGACGGGCCGTCTGCTCCTCGTGCAGTTGCTCGTCGGCGCGCCGCTCTGCGCCGCGATGGCGTGGGCCGACGGCTGGGTGGCGCTCCTGGTCCTGCGCACCGCGGTGGCGCTGTGCTTTGGCGCCGCGCTCACGCTGGCCTACTCGCTGGGCGGGACGATCGTGCCCGCCGAGAGCCGCGGCGCGGCGTTCGGGTGGCTCGCTCTCGGCGTGCAGCTCGGCACGGCGTCGAGCCCGCTCCTGACGGGCGCGCTCGCCGCGACGCGGCTGTCGCGCGCCTTCTACATGGACGCCGCACTCGCCGCCGCCGCGGCCGCGCTGCTGGCGTTCAGGGCACGCGATCTCCTCGCCTGGCGTGACGACGTCGTGTCGAAGCGGCGCCGCCTCGTTCGTCCCACGTAGACGACGCCAGCGGACGGAGCGAATGCGCTACCGTAGGCCGGGTTGTCGCCGACAGGCGAGCCGAGGGAGGCGAGCATGACCGACACGACGAGGACGGACACCCTGTCCGGGCTGACCGCGGAGGCGACGAGACGATTCGGTGCAGCGCGCGCGGCGGCGCTCGCGCCCGCCATCGAGGACACGGCGCGATGGATGGCGGAGGTCGCCGCGTTTCCGCTCGATGCCGAGGAGCCGCCCGCGTTCTACGCCGAGTCTGCGTCGTGAGCCTGCACGATCTCGGTGTCGCCGACGCCGCGCGCGCGATCCGTGAGCGCCGCCTGTCCCCCGTCGAGCTCGTGGACGCGCTGCTGGCCCGCATCGGGGCGCTCGACGATCGTGTGCAGGCCTTCGCGCTCGTCGATCACGACGGCGCGCGATCCGCCGCGCGCGCGGCGGACGACGACCTGGCGCGCGGCGTGCTGCGGGGTCCGCTGCACGGTGTGCCGTTCGCCGTGAAGGACATCTTCTACACCGCGGGGCTCCGCACCGAAGGAGGCTCGAAGTCGCTCGCCGGGTTCGTGCCCTCGTACGACGCGACGGCGGTCGCGGGATTGAAGGCGGCGGGCGGCGTGCTGGTGGGCAAGCTCCACACGACGGAGTTCGCCACGTTCGACCCCGCGCCCACCCGCAATCCATGGAACCTCGCGTGCACGCCGGGCGGCTCGTCCAGCGGCTCGGCGGCGGCGGTGGCCGCACGCATGCTGCCGCTCTCGCTCGGCACGCAGACGATCGGCTCCAACGTCCGTCCCGCCTCGTACTGCGGTCTCGTGGGCCTCAAGCCGACCCACGGGCGCATCAGCACGCGCGGCGTCATGGCGCTCACGTACACGCAGGACCACGTCGGCATCATGGCGCGCAGCGTGGAGGACGTCGCGCTCACGCTCGGCGTGCTCGCCGGGCACGATCCGGCCGACCCCAGCTCGTCACGCGCGGCCGTCCCCGACTACGTCGCCGCCCTCTCGCGACGGCAGCCGCCGCGCATCGGCCTGCTCGGGGGCTTCTTCCACGAGCGTGCGACGCCGGAGGTGCGGCAGATCACCGCGCAGGCCGTCGAGCGTCTCGCCGCGGCCGGCGCCACGGTGGAGGAGCTCAAGCTGCCGCCGAGCTTCGCCGCGACGACGGCGGCGGCGCAGGTGATCCTCCGCTGCGATGTCGCGAGCATTCACGCCGAACGCTTCCGTGCCAGGGCCGACCTCTACCGGGCCGCGATCCGCGGCACCATCGAGATGGGCATGCTCGTGCCGGGCGACCTCTACGTCCGCGCGCTTCGCATCCGCAGCCAGTTCCGTCGCGAGATGGCGCCGCTGCTGTCGCGCTGCGACGTCCTCCTCACGCCGACCACACCGGCGCCGGCGCCGGAAGGCATGGCGACCGGCGATCCCGCGTTTCAGGTCGCGTGGTCGCTCTCGGGGCTGCCGTCGATCACGGTGCCGTGCGCGCCGTCCGCGTCGGGCATGCCGCTCGGCATCCAGCTCGTGAACGGGATGTTCGCGGAGCCCGCCCTGCTCTCGACGGCGGCGTGGTGCGAGGACGTGCTGGGCCGCGGCGCCGCGCCACCGCTCGATCGTCCGTCCCGCTGACGGCTCAGCGCTGCGGCATCGCGTCGTCGTGCAGGTGTACGACGCGCGTCGCCAGCGTGTCGCCGTCGAGATCGACGATGCGGAAGGCGGGTGGGCCGGGAAGCATCCGCGCCTCGTGCGAGGTCTTGATCAGCTGGATGCACGTCGAGGGCGTCGTCAGCATGGTCAGCCCGCCGCGCAGGACCTGGTGGTCCATGTGGACGTGGCCGCAGATCAGCGCGGCCACGTTGCCGTGCGCACGCAGGCGCGACGTCAGCGCGTCGCCCTCGCGCAGCATCATGGTGTCGATCCAGCGGTGATTGACGGGCCAGGGATGGTGATGGACGAAGGCGACCGTCGGCGTGCCGCGGTGTGCGGCCAGGTCTGATTCGAGCCACGCGAGCTGGGCCGCGTCCAGCGCACCACTGGCCTGCCCCGGGTCGAGCGAGTCCAGGAGCACGAAGCGCCAGCCGTCGGCGGAGAAGCTGGCGGGACGCGGCGCGCTGGGGCCGTGAGCGGCGTCGCCGAACACGCGCGCGAACGCCTCGCGGTTGTCGTGGTTGCCCATGATGAAGTGGGACGGGCAGGGCAGCGGCGCGAGCAGGTCGCGGAGGAGGCGGTAGGACGGCTCGTAGTCATCGGCGCCCAGCGTGCGGTCGCGGGACAAGAGATCGGGACTGGCGAGGTCGCCCCCCAGCACGGCGAAGACGGGTGCGGGATCGAGGGCGGCGATCGCGCTCACCACCCGGGCGAGCGAGGCCGCCGTGTCGAACTCGAAGTCGCCGCCGCGCGGGCGCCAGCGTCCGCCCGCCATGACGTGCGTGTCGGTGAGGTGGACGAAGCGCATGGCCCAGTGTTCCACACGCGGCGTGCGCCGTCAGCCCCCTATAATCGGGCCATGACCACGCGCGTCCTGTACGAAGCGCCACGCCCGTCGCCCGCGCCCGGCGAGACCATCGTGACCAGCACCTGCGGGCACAACTGCGGCGGCCGGTGTGTCGTCAACGCCCACGTGCGCGACGGCCGCATCGTCAAGATCAGCACCGATCCCCGCAAGTGGACGCCCGAGATGCCGCCCCTGCACGCGTGCGTGCGCGGCTTCGGTCAGGCCGAGCGCGTGAACCATCCCGACCGTCTCACGCATCCGCTCCGGCGCACCGGACCGCGCGGCAGCGGACAGTTCGAGCGCATCGACTGGGACGACGCGCTGGACGAGGTCGCGGCGCAGCTCCGGCGCATCCGGGACACGTACGGCCCCGCCGCCATCCTCGACTGCTCGCGCACGGGCAGCCTCTCCGCCCTGCACGGGCGCGCCGTGGTCCCGCGTCTCCTGCACATGTTTGGCGGCTGCACGGAGCTCTGGTCCAACATCTCGGCGGAGGCGGAGGTCTTCGCCGTGCGCATGACCTACGGGGCGAAGGCGGAGTACAAGAGCGCGGGCCGCGAGCCGATCGACTACCTGAACTCGCGCCTCATCGTCATGTGGGGCTGGAGCCCCGCCGACGGCACGTTCGGCACGGGGACGCTTCAGTACCTGAAGCTCGCGCGCAAGCACGGTGTGCGGATGATCTGCGTCGACCCGCGTCGCACCCGCTCCAGTCACGAGCTGGCCGACGAGCACGTGTTCATCCGGCCGTCGACCGACACCGCCGCGCTCCTCGCCATGGCGTACGTGATCACGCGCGAGGGCTTGCAGGACCAGGCCTATCTCGACCGCTACGTGCTCGGCTTCGACGAGGCGCACCTGCCATCGGGAGCGCCGGCCGGCTCCTCGTATCGCGCGTACCTGATGGGCGAGGCCGACGGCGTCGAGAAGACGCCGGAGTGGGCCGCCGCCATCACCGGCGTGCCCGCGGCGACGCTGGAGCGTCTGGCCGTGGAGTTCGCCACGAGTCGGCCCGCGGCGCTGCACTGCGGATACGCGCCGGGCCGGACGCTGCACGGCGAGCAGTTCCACCGCGCGGCCTACGCGCTCGCGGCCATGACGGGCAACGTCGGCGTTCCCGGCGGCAATGCGGGCACGAGCAACGGCGCCACCGGCCGAGGCGGCGTGCAGCTCCTGCCGGCCGGGCCGAACCCGACCGGTGCGCGCGTGTCGTCGCCGCTCATGGCCGATCTGCTGGATCGCGGCAGGGCGGGCGGGCACCCGGCCGACATCAAGATGATCTATTCCGCCGCGGGTGATCTCTTCAACCAGCTGCCCAACGTGCCGCGCATCATCGCGGCCGCGCAGCGGCTCGAGTTCATCGTCGTGCACGAGCACTTCATGACGCCGACCGCGCGCCACGCCGATATCGTGCTCCCCGCCACCACCTTCTGGGAGCGCAACGACGTCCACACGCCATGGGCCGGCGCCGGGCACTACGTCGTCTTCATGAAGAAGGCGATCGAGCCCGTCGGCGAGTGCCGCAACGATCTCGACATCTGCACCGACCTGGCCCAGCGTCTCGGCATCGCCGGCTACAACGAGCGCACGGAAGAGGAGTGGCTGCGCGAGCTCACCAGGCACACCATCGACGACTTCGACACCTTCCGTGCCCGCGGTCTGGCGCGCCTGCCCGCGCCGGACGACATGATCGCGTTCGCGCGCGAGATCCGGGACCCCGAGCGCCATCCGTTCTCCACGCCGTCCGGCAAGATCGAGATCTACTCGACCACGCTGGCGGCCCGACCGGACCCGTACGGCCTCGGCGCCATCCCCGCCATCCCGACGTGGTTCGACGACGGCGTCGACGCGCGCTACCCGCTGCGGCTCATCAGCCCGAAGTCGCGGGCGCGCACGCACTCGATCCACGCCAACCAGCCGATCCTGCGTCGCGCCGACCGCGACGATGTCTGGATGCACCCGGCCGACGCGGCGGCGCGCGGCATCGTGGACGGCCAGCGCGTGCGCGTGTTCAACGAGCGCGGCGCCACGCACCTGCCCGTCCGGGTCACCGACCGCATCGCGCGCGGCGCGGTGTCGATCAAGGAAGGCGCGTGGTTCACGCCCGACGCGTCCGGCGAGGACACCGCCGGCTGCGCGAACGTGCTGGCGCCCGACGCGTCGTCGCCGGCCGGCGCCAGTCCGTTCAACACGTGCTTCGTCGATGTCCGCCCGGCCGACCCGCCGATGCGATAGCCCCGTCGGGCAGAGGGGCGATCGCGAGGCCTCCGCTCAGACCACCGCTTACCTGAGGGCGGCGGCCGGCGCCCGCTGACCGTCGGTACGGACGACGATCGGCTGTTCCGCGGGCGGGAAGCCGGCCGCGCCGAATGCCTCGCGGATCGCGCGGTTGGTGTCGAAGTAGACCTGCCAGTAGTGCGCATTCGCACAGTACGGCCGCACGGCGAGCACCGGCCCGAGGGGATTGAACTGCACGATCTCGATGTCGGGCGCGGGCGTCGGCACGATGTTCGGAATCTTGGCCATCTGCTCGCGCAGCACGCGTGTGGCGCTCACGTGATCGACGGCGTGGTGCAGCTGCGCCACCAGGTCCACGCGACGGTAGGCATTGGCGGAGAAGTTCTGGATGGTGTCGGCGAACACCCGGCTGTTGCTGATGTAGGTCTGCACGTTGTCGAGCGTGTTGATCCGCGTCACGAAGAGGCCGATCTCCTCCACCGTGCCCTGCACACCGCCCACCGACACGAAGTCGCCGACCTTGAACGGTCGCAGGATGAGGAGGAACACGCCGGCGGCCAGGTGGGCGAGCAACCCGCTCCACGCCGCGCCGATGGCCACGCCGACGCCGGCCATCAGCGCGGCGAAGCTGGTGGTCTCGATGCCGAAGAACCCCAGGATCGCGATGATGAGCGCGATGTTCAGGAGCACGGACGTCGCGGTCCCGATGTACGCGGCGACCGTCTGGTCGAAGGGATACTTGAGACTGCGGACGAGCAGGCGCACGGCGAAGCGAATGAGCGCGCGACCGATGACCCAGAAGGCGATGGCGCCCACGACCTTGAGCGCGAAGTGCGTGAGCACGGGAATGGCGGTCTGCATCATGCTGGTGTCCATGCCGTGAGCTCCTCTCCCATCCGGACGCGTCGGGCTACCGGACGTGTCGGCCCGGTCACTCCGTCTCGTAGATCCTGAACAGCTCCTCGTACTCGCTCATCCAGTACCGGTCGGTGCGGAAGGCGGGGAAGCCGGCCTGGAACGAGGGATCGTCCCAGCGGCGGGCGATCCACGCGGACATGTACACGATGCGCAGCGCGCGCAGGGCCTCGACGAGGGCCAGCGTGGAGCGATCGAACTCCCGGAAGATCTCGTAGCCGGCGAGGATCTGGCCGAGCGCGTGCTTCCGCTCCGTCGCGTCGCCGCGCGCGAGCAGCCAGAGGTCCTGGATGGGCGGGCCCACCACGCTGTCGTCGAAGTCGACGAGGATCGGCCCGTCCGTGCCCCAGAGGATGTTGCCGATGTGCAGGTCGCCGTGGATGCGCTGCGCCGGCACGCGCGCCAGGGGTTCGCCGAAGCGCTCGGCGATGCGCAGGACGACGTCGCGGTAGCGGGGTGCCAGGGCGACGGGCAGGAAGCCGCCGGACTCCAGCAGCGTGAGCGGGGCGTGCACACGCTCCTCCATCGTGAAGCGCGGACGGTTCGGGGCCGGTCGCGCCGCGCCCACCGCGTGCAGCCGACCGATGAGCCGCCCGATGCGCCGCAGGTTCTCGTCGTCCAGCTCGTCCAGCATGCGGCCCCGGACCTTCGGGAAGGCCGCATAGAAGATCCCGTCGATCTCGGAGAGGGTCTTTCCCGTGCCCAGATCCATGGGGGCCACGGCGGGAACCTCGGCCTCGGCGAGATCGGCCAGGAACGCGTGCTCGTCGAGGATGGTGGCGCGCGACCAGCGTCCGGGACGGTAGAACTTCACGACGATCCGGCGGTCGTCGTCGAGCTCGATCTCGTAGACGCGGTTCTCGAAGGCGCGCAGCGGCAGGCAGCGCCCGGTGGACCGAAGACCGCCGACCTCGACGGCATCCAGAACACGGTCGGGCGTGAGCGACAGGAACGACGGCGTGGACACGCGGCTCACTCCGGCTGGACGACCACCGCCGTTCCGTACGCCAGCACCTCCGTCACGCCGGAGGTCACCTCGTTCGCGTCGTACCGCATCGCGATGATCGCGTTGCCGCCGACCTCGCCGGCATGAGCGCGCATGAGATCGAAGGCGTCGCGGCGGGCGTCCTCGCAGAGCTTCGTCCACAGCGTGATGTTGCCGCCCAGGAGCGTCTGCAAGCCGGCGCCGATCGTGCCCACGAGGCTCCGCGAGCGGACGACGATGCCGCGCACGACGCCGGCGTAGTGCACGATGCGATAGCCATCGAAGGTGAGACCGGTCGTCACCCACTCCGGTGAGACGCTGTCGTGCAGCGTCCGACGCGGAGCGCGTGGATCGTTCGAGAACGGGGACGACATGACGGGCGGCAGTCTAGCAGAGGCTCAGGCGCGCTTGGCGTCGAGCTCGGCCCAGCGCGCGTACAGCCGGTCGACCTCCGCCTGTGCCGCCTGCAGCGCCTCGTAGCGCTGCTGCAGGGCCGCCGCGTCGGACGCGATGCCCGGATCCTCCGCGGCGCGGCGCGCGTCGTCGAGGGAGGCCTCGGCGGCCTCGATGGCCTGCTCCATGCCATCGAGCTCGCGCTGTTCGAGATAGCCGAGCCGCTTCGGCCGCGTCGCCTCCGCCGCGTCGGCTGACGCGGTGACCCGCGCGCGGCGCGGCGTGGCGTCATCCGGCTCGGTCCGCGGCGCGGCCTCGCGCGCGGCCTCCCACTGCGCGTAGTCGGCGAACGTCTCCGCGGTGCCGCTGCCGTCCAGGGCGAGGACCATGGTGGAGACGCGCTCGAGCATGAAGCGGTCGTGCGTGACGAGGACGAGGGCGCCGTCGAATCCGGCCAGGCTGTCCTCGAGGACCTCCAGCGTCGGGATGTCGAGGTCGTTGGTCGGCTCGTCCACGATGAGCACGTCGGCCGGCTCGCGGACGAGGCGCGCGATCAGGATGCGCGCCTGCTCGCCGCCCGAGAGACGACCGACGGGCAGCTCCAGCTGCTCGGGGCGGAACAGGAAGCGCTTGGCCCACGACGCGACGTGCACGCTCTGGCCTCCGAAGGTGACCGCGTCGCCCTCGGGCGCGAGCGCGCGCCGCAGCGACTCCGCGGGGTCGAGGAGCACGCGCTCCTGCTCGAAGCGCACGAGGCGCAGCCCCTCCGCGCGCTCGATCTCGCCCGCGTCCGGCGTCAGCGTCCCCGCGAGCAGGTTGAGCAGCGTGGTCTTGCCGCTGCCGTTCGGTCCCAGGAGTCCGACGCGTGTGCCGGGCGTGAGCGTCAGGTCGATGTCGCGCAGGAGCGGTCGCGCGCCGAACGACTTCGTCAGGCCGCGCGCGACGAGGAGGCGGCGCGTCCGTCGCTGCGACGACGTCAGCTCGATGCCCGCCGTCCCGCCCGCGCGCCGCGCGCGCAGGTCGTCGAGCTCGCTCATGAGCCGGCCCGCCTGCCTGATGCGTCCCTTGGCCTTCGTCGACCGGGCCTTGGCCCCGCGACGGAGCCACGCGATCTCGCGGCGGACGGTATTGGCGAGCGCGTCCTCGTAGGCGGCCTGGCCCCGCAGGGCCTCGTCGCGCCGCACGAGGAAGTCGCTGTACGTGCCGTCGACGGCGAACACCCCGCCCGGATGCACCGCGTTCAGCTCGAGGACGCGGCGGGCGACGTGCTCCAGGAAGTAGCGATCGTGGCTGACGACGAGGAACGCGCGCGCCTGCTCCTGCAGCACGCGCTCCAGCCACAGGATCCCGTCGACGTCGAGGTGGTTCGTCGGCTCGTCCATCAGCAGGATGTCGGGATCGGTCGCGAGCGCCTGCGCGATGGCGAGTCGCTTCTTGAATCCGCCCGACAGCGTGTCCACGACGGCCACGCCGTCGGCGAATCCCGCACGGCCGAGCGCCTGGGCGAGCCGTCCCGGTCGCGCGTCTTCGTCGACGTCGGCCAGTGCGCCGGTCAGCACGTCCTCGACCGTGGCGGCGTCCGGGAAGCCGGGATCCTGCGCGACGTACCCGACGCGCACGCCGCCGCGCCGCGCGCACGTGCCGCGATCCGGTTCTTCCAGACCGGCGAGGATCTTGAGCAGCGTCGACTTGCCGGACCCGTTCGGCCCGACCAGGCAGGCGTGGTCACCCTCGAAGAGCCCGAGGGACAGATCATGGAACAGGACGCGCGCTCCGTACGCCTTTGCGAGCGCCTGGCAGGCGACGAGGACGGGCGGCGTCATGCCCGCCCGCGCACCGGACTTGGTACGCTGGGGCGCTCGATCTCCACGCGGAAGGAGCGGCTCATGACACGCGTCCTCGTCCTCCTCCTGGTCGCCGTCGTCGTCGGCATGCACGGACCCACCCTCGGCCAGGCGCCGCCGGTCAAGGTGGGTCTCATCATGCCAGCCTCGGGGCCGTTCACGGTGAACGCGCAGCGCATCACCACCGGCGTCCGGCAGTTCTTCGAGACGAAGGGCTGGCAGGTGGCGGGACGGAAGATCGAGCTCGTCGCGGAAGACGATCAGGGCGAGCCGCAGACGTCGTTGACGAAGGCGCAGAAGCTGGTGGAGCGCGACCGCATCAACGCGCTCATCGGATTTCTCACCACGCCGTCGACGTACGCCGCGCGCGACTACGTGACGCGGTCGAAGATGCCGACGCTCGCCGTGTCGTCGTCGACGGGCCTCGTCGCGCCCGGGTCGCCGCAGCGGTCGCCGTACATGTTCCGCACGTACATCTCGTATTACGGCATCGGCAAGGCGCTGGCGGACTGGATGTACCGCAAGGGGAACTTCCGCAAGGTCGTGCTGGTGGCGTCGAACTTCGGCGGCGCGCTCGAGCCGGCCTTCGCGTACAAGACGACGTTCACGCAGCTCGGCGGCCAGGTCGTCACCGAGATCAAGCCGCCCGTCGCGACGGTCGACTGGGCGCCGTGGGTCGCGCAGATCGGTCGCGCCATCCCGGGCGCCGACGCGGTCGTCGCGATCGTGTACGGCGCCGACGCGATCCGGATGGTCCAGGCCTGGACGGAGTCCGGGCTCAACGGCAAGATCCCGCTCTACGGCGGCGAGGCGTTCGTGAGCGAGATGCTGCTGCCGCAGATGGGCGCCGCCGCGGAAGGCATCCGGCAGCTCGACAGCTACTGCCCGGCCCTCGAGACGCCCGAGAACCAGAGCTTCGTCAAGGTGACGCGCGCGGCGGGCCAGTACCCCTCGGAGAACAACTTCTACGGCTGGTCGGCGGCGCAGACGCTGTGGGAAGCGATGAACGCGATCGGCGGCAAGGTCGAGGACGGCGAGGCGCTCGTCAAGGCGCTGGAGCACGTGCGCTACGTGGGTCCGATGGGCTCGTTCCACTACGACGAGAATCACAACCCCGTGCTGGATGCGTACGTGCAGGAAGTCCGGAAGGTCGGCGGCGAGCTCCACAACGTCTGCGTCGAAAAGGTGGCCCAGGTGGGGCACCCCGCCGACGTCCCGTTCCCGCCGAAGTGACCCGGCGACGCGCGGGAGCGGGGCAGCCGCTCCCGCGCGCGTCAGGCGAAGCTTACCGGGCGCAGGAGCCGAGGTTGGTGCCTGCCGTCGGGCTGTAGGCGCCTCCGCACCACGTCGTGGACGGAACCACGATCGACGCGGACGGCGAGGTGACCACGACACCCGGCGCGGGGGCCGGCGTCACCACGCTGGCAGACGGCGCCGGCGTCACGACCGTTGCGGACGGCGCCGGCGTCACGACGGTGGCCGACGGCGCGGGCGCCGGGGTCACGACCACACCGGTGGCCGGCGCGGGCTGGCTCGGCACGACGACGGTGGTCGCAGGCGGCGTCGTGGAGGACACGTCACGCGTCCGGATCGAGCAGGCAGCCGTCGCGGTGAGGGCGACGAGAGCGATGAGCGCGTACGTCAACGACTTCATGTTCTTGCCTCCGTTGATGTCAGAGTCGGGTCCGGTTCGACAGCAACACGCGCGAGATCAGCAGCACGACCACGGCGCCCACGACGGCCATGATGAATCCGGCGAACTGGCTGTCGGGGTACAGCCCTGACACGCGTCCGAGCCAGCCACCCAGCAGCGCGCCGACGATGCCGAGCACGATCGTCATGGCCACTCCACCGGGCTGCGGGCCGGGAACGAGCAGCCGGGCCACGAGCCCGACGATGAGACCGAACAGGATCCACGCAAGGATCGTCATTGAACGTTCCCCTCCTGGTGACGTGGGTGAGCAACGCGGATGCCAGCGATCATCGGCGCGATCGCTCGTCGTGGAACACGATCTCCCAGATGAGCGCGATGGCGCCGCCCGCGGCGAGCAAGAAGAAGACGATGGCGAGGCCCGGATAGCCGAGGAGCCGGAACGACGTCTCGACGCGCATGAGCAGCGCCGCGCCGACGATGAGGGCGGCGAGGAGCAGACCGAGCGTGATCCGGTTCGCGATCTTCTGGAACGCGGTGATGAGCTTGGTCTCGTCGATGGCGTCGACGCGGATGCGAAGATCGTTGGCGGCGATGTGCTCCAGGATGGTGTTGACGCGGCCCGGCAGTCGCTCCGCGAACTCCTTCGCCTCCATGACCGCCGTCATCAGGTTGCCCGGCGACATGGACTTCACGAGACGCCGCTCGAGAATCGCGCCCGCGTGCGCCCGCACTGCGGCGTTGGGATCGAACCCAGGGTCGAGGGAGCGCGCGATCTGGTCGAGGCTCAGGAGCGCCTTGCCGAGCAGCGTCAGCTCGGCCGGCAGCTTGAGCCCTGCTTCCGCGCACACGCGCGTGACGTCGAGCAGGATGCGACCGACCTCGAGGTCCTCCAGGCTTGCGTGCGTGGTCGGCGCAAGCACGTCGGCGAGCTGACGGGACAGCTCGGACACGTCGACGGGCCCGCGCGTGTCGCCGAGCTTGAGCGCGACCGCGACGGTGTCCTCCGCGCGGCCCTCGCTCACGGCGAGGAGGAGCCGGAGCAGGTGGTCCTGCGTTCTCGGCGCGACGCGGGCGACCATGCCGAGGTCGAGGAGGGCCAGCCGACCGTCGGGGGTGAGGAACACGTTGCCGGGATGCGGGTCGGCGTGGAAGAAGCCGTCGACGAGTACCTGCTGCAGGTAGGCGCGGAACAGCTCGTCGGCGAGCGCGGCACCGTTCTGCTCCAGCATCACCACCGGGCTCAGCGCGGTCACCTTCACGCCCGCGACGTACTCCATGGTCAAGACGCGTGACGTCGTGTAGTCGTCCACCGGGGCGGGGACGACGATCCGCTCGAACTCGGCCAGACTCTTGCGCAGGCGCAGCAGGTTCTGCGCCTCCTCGCGGTAGTCGAGCTCGCGCTGCAGGCTCTTGCGAAACTCCGCGGTCATCGCGGCGAACCCGTAGTGCGCGCCCACGTCGGTGTGCGCGTCGAGGAACTCGGCGATGGTCATGAGCGCGTCCAGATCGTCGGCCACGCGCTCCCGGATGTCCGGCCGCTGGACCTTGACCACGACGGCCCGGCCGTCGCGCAACGTGGCGCGATGCACCTGGCCGAGCGACGCCGCCGCCAGCGGCGTCGGCTCGAAGTGCGCGAAGGCCTTCGATGTCCGCACGCCGAGCTCGCTCGTGACGATGCGCTCGACCTCGTCGAAGGAGAACGGCTCGACGCGGTCCTGCAGTCGCGCCAGCGCGGCCAGGTAGGGCGCGGGGAGCAGATCCGGGCGCGTCGACAGCAGCTGTCCGAGCTTCACGAACGTGGGACCGAGGGCCTCGAGGTCGGCGGCCAGCTCCTTGGCCTCGGGCGTGACGCCCAGCGTCTCTTGCTCGTCGTGCAACGTCGCGTCCAGTCCGGCCGCCTTCACGAGGTCGGACCGTCCGTACTTGACGAGCAGCCACGCGATGTCGCGGTAGCGCTTTAGATGTCTCGTTCCCAGTGACATTCCCATGTCGCGATTGTGTTTATTGCAACTTCGCGGCCGGCGGGAACCGAGCGGCGTCCCGGGGGTCGCATGTCGGCTAAACCGACGCAATTCAACGCATGCTAGAGTGGCGCGTCCGTCCAGTCCCGGGAGGAGGCTTGCTCATGTCGCGATCCGTGTGTACATCGCTGGCGCTCGCCGTGCTCATGCTCGTGCAGTGTCTTGCAGCCGGCACGGCGCACGCCGCCGATCCGCTCGTGCTCAGCGTCTGGGGCGGCAACTGGAAGGACACCATCGAGAAGGTCATGGCCAAGCCGTTCACGGCCAAGACGGGGATCCCGGTGGAGTTCGAGGTGGGGGGAACGCTGGACCGTCTCGCGAAGGCGCGCGTCTCCAAGGCCGCGCCGCTGGTCGACGTGACGTTCACGACCTCGCACGTCGGGCGGCTCTACATGTCGGACGGCCTGTTCGACAAGCTCGACATGGCCAAGATCCCGAACGCGCGCGAGCTGGCCCCGGAGGCTATCCGCAGCGACTCCCACATCGGCGCGTGGAGCTACGTCTACACGATTGCGTACCGGACCGATCAGAACGTGGGCGAGATCACCAAGTGGGCCGACCTCTGGGATCCCCGCCTCAAGGGCAAGATCGGACTGCCCGACTTCGACCCCTCGCACATCATCACGGTCGCGGCGCTGCTGGAAGGCGGCGACGAGTCGAGCTGGCAGAAGGGGCAGGAGAGACTCAAGCGGCTGAAGCCGAACATCGCGGCGTTCTACGCCACCGACGCGCGCAGCCAGGACCTCATGAAGACCGGCGAGGCGCCCGTGCAGGTCATGCTGTCCAGCAACGCCTACCATTTGATCGCGCAGGGGATGCCGATCACGGTGATCAACCCCACCGACAAGCCCGGGATCGTCGGCATCGACTGCGTGGCAGTGATGGCGAACAGCAAGCGGTCGGCGGCCGCGCACGAGTTCGTGAACTTCGCCCTCTCGCGGGAGATCCAGGAGCAGATGGTGGCGACGCTGAAGATCGGGCCCACGAATCCCAAGGCCGCCATTCCCGCCAGCCTCAAGGGCATGCCGGGGATCTTCTCGAGCCCGCAGGAGTGGAAGGAGCGCGCGTACATCATGAACGACGAGGTGCGCGCCCGGACCTTGCCCGCGTGGAAGGAGTGGTTCAACGCCAACATCGTCGCGAAGTGACGCGGTCGGCGCGCTCGCGCTGCTGGCGCCGTCGCTGGCCGCGCTCGCCGTCTTCGCGCTGGCCCTGGGCGCCCTCCTCGAGCTGAGCGTCGTCGAGTTCATTCCGGGCTCGGTCCGCACGGGCGGCCTGACGTCGGCCAACTTCCGCGCCGTCCTCGCCCCGCATCACGTCCGACCCATCCTCGACACGCTCGTGCTGAGCGCGCTCACGACGATCGGCACGCTGCTGATGTCCTATCCCGTCGCCTACGCGCTGGCCCGCTCGCGCTCGCGCCGCGTGAGGTCCGCGCTCCTCGTGCTGACCCTGGCGCCGTTCTTCACCGGCGCCATCGTGCGGACGTACGCGTGGACGATCATCCTCGGCAACTCGATCGTGCGCTGGCCGGTGAAGCTGCTGTTCGAGCCGTCGGGCGTGCTGATCGGGCTCGTGCACTTCGCCATGCCGACGATGATCCTCATCGTGGCGGCGGCGCTCAGCCACGTTCATCCCGCCTACGAGCGGGCGGCGGCCAGCCTGGGGTCGCGTCCGTGGCGTGTCTTCTGGCGCGTCACGCTGCCGCTCTCGATGCCGGGCGTGGTGTCGGGGAGCCTCATCGTGTTCGCGTGGACGTTCAGCGCCTTTCCCACCCCGGAGCTGCTGGGTGGGGGGCGCGTGAAGATGATCGCCAACGTGGTGAAGGACCTGGCCCTCGACGCCTTCAACTGGCCGGGCGCGGCGGCCTTCGCGGCGGTGGCGCTCGTCGTCACCCTCGGCCTGCTCACCGCCATCGCCCTGGCGAGCGGTCGGCGTCCGGCGTGACCGGCCGAGTCGTCGTCGGGCTCCTCATGGCGTTCATGACGGTGCCGACCGTCGTGGTCGTCGCCGCGTCGTTCAACCCCACCGCGATGCTGGCCGTCCCGCCAGCCGGAGTGTCGCTGCGCTGGTATGCCAACGCGCTCACGTATCCGCAGTTCCAGCGCGCCGCGCTGAACAGCCTGCTCGTGACTGGCATCACGGTCGCGCTCGCCGTGCCGATGGGCACCGCGGCGGCGCTGGCGCTCGTCCGCCGCCGCGTGCGCGGGCGTGCCGCGCTGGAGGCGCTGTTCCTCTCACCGCTCGTGGTGCCCGGCGTGGCCGCCGGCCTCGGGTTCCTCATCCTGGCGGCGCGGTGGCAGCTCCTGCAGAGCTTCGCGGTGCTGGTGGTCGCGCACGTCATCATCGTGCTGCCCTTCGTGGTGCGATCGGTGTCGGTCAGCGTTGCGAACCTGGACCCCATGCTCGAGCGCGCCGCCGCCAGCCTCGGCGCGCGGCCCACGCGCGTCTTTCGCCGGGTCACGCTGCCGCTGCTTCGACCCGGATTGGTCGCCGCGCTGATCTTCGCGGTGCTGGTGTCCGTGAACGAGTTCGTCGTGTCGCTCTTCGTGTCCACGCGAGTCACGGAGATCCTGCCCGTCGCGATGTTCACCTACGTCGTCAACTACACCGATCCCACCATGGCGGCGCTGTCCACGCTGTTCATCGCGGCGACCTTCGTCGCCGTCCTCATCGCGGACCGCTTCCTCGACCTCTCGCGCGTGTTCCAGATCGAGTCGACGTCGTGAAGGAGGTCGTGGTCCTGCACGGCGTGTCGAAGACCTACGGCGCGGTGCGCGCGCTCGACGGTCTGGACCTGGCGCTGCAGGAGGGCGAGCTCCTCTCCCTGCTCGGCCCCTCCGGCTGTGGCAAGACCACGTCGCTCAACGTCGTCGCCGGCTTCGTCGTCCCCGACGCGGGACGCGTCCGCATCGACGACGTCGACGTGACGGACCGCGCGCCGTGGCAGCGCGGTCTCGGCGTGGTGTTCCAGTCGTACGCGCTGTTCCCGCACCTGAGCGTGGGCGAGAACGTGGCCTTCGGGCTGCGCGAGCGCGGCGTGGCGCGCAGCGAGATCCGTCCTCGCGTGGCCGAGGCGCTCGCGCTCGTGCGTCTCCCCGGCTGCGAGACGCGCCGTCCCGGCGAGCTCTCGGGCGGCATGCAGCAGCGCGTCGCGCTCGCCCGCGCGCTCGTCATCCGGCCCCGGGTGCTGCTCCTCGACGAGCCGCTCGCCGCCCTGGACAAGAAGCTCCGCGACGAGATGCGGGTCGAGCTCAGGGACATCCAGCGACGCGTGGGCATCACCACGCTGTTCGTCACCCACGACCAGCAGGAGGCGCTCGGACTCTCGGACCGCGTCGGCGTGATGAACGCGGGGCGGCTGGAACAGCTCGGCACCCCGCGCGACATCTACGAGCGTCCCGCCACCGCCTTCGTGGCCGACTTCGTCGGCGCGTCCACCGTGCTGTCGGCGACGCGCGTCTCGGCCGACCTCGTGGAGCTGGCCCCCGGCGTGCGCGTGCCCCTCGCGCCGACGCGCGTCGCCGCGTCGGGAACTGCCGTGCGCCTGCTCGTCCGGCCCGAGCACGTCGAGCTCGGCGTGCCGGCGTCGACGCCGGGTGGCGTCCCCGCCACCGTTGCCGCGGTCACGTACCTGGGCGATCGCGTCGACGTCCGGCTCGAGCTCGCGCCCGGCGTGGTGCTGCGCGCGCACGCGGCGAGCGACCGCGCGCTCGAGGTGGGCGACCGGATCACGGT
>JBKPPN010000414.1:0-8820 GCA_046733575.1 Candidatus Methylomirabilota bacterium
GGGTGGGATTCGTCGGCGGCACGGGCATCGGCACCAACTGGACGGGTGACGGGAAGACGCCGCACCACTGGCGCCAGACCGACGTGCGGGTCGAAGGCCCGGTCGTCCGTGCGCTGCAGGCCGCGTTCGCCGAGCCGTGGCGCGAGACGACCGGACTGCTGCTCGGGGGCGATGCGTACTTCCCCGAGACGAGGGCCGCGGGAAAGCTGAACGGGCAGTCGGTGCGGAGCTCACCGGTGGGCGGCGCAGCCGAGGCCTACATGCTTTTCCTGCTCGCCATCGACGGCGCGCGCTCGTCGATCAGGATCACCAACCCTTACTTCGTCCCCGACACGCCAATGCTCGACGCGATGGAGCGCGCGGTGGCCCGCGGCGTGAAGGTCGACGTCATCATGGCCGGCGAGGCCGACACCACCCTGGACCGCATCGTGCGCAAGGCCAGCCAGGCCATGTTCGGCCGCGCTCTCGCAGCCGGCATCCGGATCCACGAGTACCGCGGCGCGCTCCTCCACGCCAAGACCATCACGGTCGACGGCCGCTGGTCCAGCGTCGGCAGCGCCAACCTCGATCGGCGGTCGTTCGCGCTCAATCACGAGCTGAACCTCGCCTTCGACGACCCCGGCCTCGCCCACGAGCTCGAACAGATCTTCGCCGACGACCTCACCCGCTCGCACGAGGTCACCCTTCAGGAGTGGCGCCACCGCGGCCTCGGCCGCCTCCTGGAGCTGATCGTCCTTCCCCTCCGCGACCAGCTCTGAGCGGCGGAGGCCCCGGAGGCGCCCGCGCCGCCGCTACGCCGTCGCACGATCGTCTCCGCGTGATCGTCGCGTGACCGACACGCGCCGACTGAGCACGCCGGCGCCGCTGCGACACGGCGCGTTTCCGCTCTACTGGGCCACCCGCGTGCTCGCGATCCTGGGCTTTCACATGCAGGCCGTCGCCGTCGGCTGGCAGCTCTACACGCTGACGGGCAACCCGCTCGACCTCGGTCTCGTCGGCCTCGTGCAATTCGTGCCGATGTTCTTGCTCACGTTGCCCGCCGGTCACATCGCCGATCGCTTCGACCGTCGTCGTGTCGTCACGGTGTGTCAGCTCGTCGCCGCCGCCGGCGCGGTGATGCTCACGCTCGGCACGCTGGCCGGCTGGCTGACGAAGGGCGGCATGCTGACCGTCGTCGCCGTCGTCGGCGCGGCGCGCGCCGTGGAGCAGCCGTCGGTCAATGCGCTGATGTCGTCGCTCGTGCCGCCGGGGCTCATTCCGCGCGCCAGCGCGCTGTCCGCGGCGGCCCAGCAGAGCGCGCAGATCGTGGGCCCGGCGGTGGGCGGCCTGCTCTACGCGCTCGCCGCGCACGTGGTGTACGGCACGGCCGCCGGTCTGTTCTTCGGCGCTTCGCTGTGCGCCGCGCTGCTGCCGCGCGGCGCGGCGCCCGCTCGCCGCGAGCCCGTGACGCTCGAGTCCGTCTTCTCCGGCATCGCCTTCATCCGGCGGTCCTCCGTGCTGCTCGGCACGATGTCGCTCGATCTGTTCGCCGTGATGCTGGGCGGCGCCACCGCGCTGCTTCCCGTCTACGCGCACGACATCCTCGGCACGGGACCATGGGGGCTCGGTCTCCTGCGCTCCGCCCCCGCCGTCGGGGCGCTGTCGATGTCACTGCTGCTCGCGCGCTATCCGATGGACCGGCGGGTCGGACGGCGGCTCTTCCACGCCGTGATCGCGTTCGGCCTCGCCACCGTGGTGTTCGCGCTCTCGCGGCAGCTCGTGGTCTCGCTCGCCGCGCTCGCCGTCCTCGGCGCGTCCGACGTGGTGAGCGTGGTCATCCGCTTCTCGCTCGTTCAGATCCGGACGCCCGAGCCCATGCGCGGACGCGTGAACGCGGTGCGCTCGCTCTTCACCGGCACGTCGAACCACCTGGGCGAGCTCGAGTCGGGCGTCACCGCCGCGCTGTTCGGGGTCGTGCCGGCCGTCGTCCTGGGTGGCGTGGGAACGATCGCGGTCGCACTCCTCTGGATGGCGCTCTTCCCCGAGCTGCGCCGGCTCCCGACGTACGCGGCGACGCGGGATAATCCGCTGGCCGGTTCCGCACGGCTGACATAACATCGCCGTCTGAGCGCGGCCGGACGCCCATCGCGGCGGCGGCGCGCGCACTGCCCGGGATCGCGTGCTCGATCTCTCGCGACTTTTCAGCAGGAGGCTGCCGTCATGCGCGTGCATCTGGTGCTCGGATCGCTGCTCGCCGTGCTGCTCGCCGGGCCCGCGCTCGCCGCCGACGTCGTGAAGATGGGCGAGCTTCCCTCCATCTCGAACGCCGGGCTGTACCTGGCGATGGACAAGGGCTACTTCCAGGAGAAGGGCATCACGGTCGACATCGAGCCGTTCGCCTCGGGCGGCAAGATGATGGCGCCTCTCGCCACCGGCCAGATCGACGTCGCCATCGGCGCGCCGTCGGCGGGACTGTTCAACGCCATCGCGAGCGGGCAGGACTTCAAGATCGTCGCCGACAAGGGCCAGATCCGTCCCGGCCACAGCTTCACGCCCGTGATCGTCCGGAAGGATCTGGTCGACTCCGGCAAGGTGAAGACGCTCAAGGACCTGAAGGGCATGAAGATCGCGAACGGCGCCAAGGGCATCCAGCTCGACTTCTACCTCGCCAAGATGCTGGAGCACGCCGGTCTCGCCTACACCGACGTGGAGATGGTCTACATGGGGTATCCCGACGGCGTGAAGGCGCTCGCCACGAAAGCCATCGACGCGATGATCGCGCCCGAGCCGTGGGGCGCGCGCTCGGAGGAGCAGAAGGTCGGGACCCGCATGTTCCTCACCGAGCAGGCGCCGTCGATCGCGACGTACCAGAACGCGGTGATCATGTTCAGCGGCAAGTTCCTCAAGGAGCGGCCCAAGGTCGCGCGCGCCTTCATCCAGGCGTACGTGCAGGGGATCAAGTACTACACGCCACGCGGTCTCAAGGACGCCGAGGTGAGCGCCAGCGTCGCGAAATATCTCAAGGTGCCGGTCGAGACGATCCGCGCCTCGATCCCGTTCTACATCGACCCCGCGGGCAAGGTCCGCGTGGCCGACCTCGCCGCCATGCAGGACTGGTTTCACCAGATGGGCTGGGTGAAGGAGAAGGTGCCCATGGAGCGCGTGGTCGACCTGTCGCTCCTGGAGTAAGCGGGCGCGTGCTCCTGCAGATCCGCGACGTCGGCAAGGTCTGGTCGATCGCCCGGACGCGGGAGCAGGTCGTCGCCCTCGACGCCATCACCCTCGACGTCACGCCCGGCGAGTTCCTGATCCTGCTCGGGCCGTCGGGCTGCGGCAAGTCGACGCTGCTGCAAATCATCGCCGGACTCGAGGATCCCACGCGCGGTGAGATCCGCGTGGGCGAGCGCAACGGCGGCCAGAAGCTCACGAGCATGGTGTTCCAGGAATACGCGCTGTTTCCCTGGCGCACGGTGATGGAGAACGTGGTGTTCGGCCCCGAGGTCCGCAGGGTGGCGAAGGCCGAGCGCGAGGCGACCGCGCGCCGTCTCATCGACCTGGTGAAGCTGGGCGGCTTCGAGTCGCGCTATCCCCACGAGCTCTCCGGCGGCATGCGCCAGCGTGTGGCGCTCGCGCGCGCGCTCGCCAACGACCCGGCCGTCCTGCTCTTCGACGAGCCGCTCGCCGCCCTCGACGCCCAGACGCGCCGCGTGCTGCAGGACGAGCTGGCGCGCATCTGGACCGAGACGGGCAAGACCTTCATCTACGTCACGCACAGCTTGCAGGAGGCCGTCCTGCTCGGCACGCGCATCGTGGTGATGACGGCGCGTCCCGGTCGCATCAAGCGCACCCTCGACGTCAAGCTGGAGCGTCCGCGCAGCATCACCCGCCGCGGGGAAGCCGAGATGCTCGACACGCTGGACGGCCTCCTCCGCGACGAGGTGCGACAGGCGATGGACGAGGCGCGGTGAGCCTCGCGCTCCTGCGCAAGGTCGGCTCGTCGCTCTTCATTTTGGTCGTGTGGCAGGTGCTCGTGCAGACGGGGAACATCAACGAGCTGTTCCTGCCCGCTCCGCTCAGCGTGCTCAACGCGATGTGGAAGATGACGGTGTCGGGCCGGCTGCCGTGGGCCGTGCTCGTCAGCCTCAACCGGCTCGTGCAGGGGTTCGTGTACGGCTCGCTCGTCGGCATCGTGCTGGGGCTCGTGGCCGGACAGATCCGCTGGATCGAGGACGTCCTCGATCCCTGGATCGCGGCCGTCTATCCGATCCCCAAGTCCGCGCTGTTTCCGCTCTTCCTGCTCTGGTTCGGCCTCGGCGACGTGTCGAAGATCGTGACGATCGCGGTCGGCGTGCTGTTCCTGGTGCTCGTCAACACGATGACGGGCGTCAAGGCGATCAATCCCCTGCTCGTCAAGGCCGCCGACGACCTCGGCGCGTCGCGCCTGCAGATCTTCGTCAAGGTGATCCTCCCCGGCGCGCTGCCCAACATCTTCACCGGCCTCCGTCTGGGCGCGGGCATGGCGCTCATCCTCGTGTTCATCACCGAGATCGAGGCGACGAAGGCGGGCCTGGGGTACCTGCTCTGGGAGGCGTTCCAGCTTCTCGAAACCAAGGACGTGTTCGCCGGCGTGGTGACGTTCGGTCTCCTCGGCGTGGCGACGACGTGGCTGCTCCAGTGGATCGAGCGCACCGCGTGCCCGTGGGCGCGGCGCTGATCACACGCGCGCGGTCGCAGCCTTCGAGCGCGCGGAGATCCAGCCCAGAGCGGTGACCGCGATGGCGAGGACGATGGGGACCGCGATGGCGACGGGGCCGTGGCCGAGCCAGCGCGTCACGATCGGGTCGTCGACGATCATCTCGCCGCCGATGTAGCCGAGGATGCCGCCCGCGAGAGAGATGATCCACGGCCAGCGCGCCATCATCGCGCCCACGAGCCCGCTGCCGAAGACGACGATCGGCAGCGACAGCGCGACGCCGAAGAGCGCCAGCATGAAGTGACCGTGCGCCGCGCCGGCCACCGCGAGCACGTTGTCGAGGCTCATCACCGCGTCGGCGACGACGATCGTCCAGATGGCGCTCCGGAGACTGCCCGCCGCCTTGACGTCCGGCTCGTGCTCCACCGACTGACGCACCAGTCGCACCGCGATCCACAGCAGCAGGGCGCCACCGACGGCGAGCAGGAACGGCACGCCGAGCAGGTACGTCACGACGAAGATCAGCGCGACGCGCAATACGACCGCGCCGACCGTCCCCCAGATGCGGCCCTGGAGCTGCTGCCGCCGCGGAAGCGAGCGGACGGCGAGCGCGATGACGAGCGCATTCTCGCCGGACACGGTCAGGTCGATCGCGACGATGCTCAGGATGCGGAGCAGCAGCTCGGTGTCGAACGTCATCGGCGGCCCTCGGGTGGTGTCGCTTGCGGTGATGGCTTCATGAGTCCCCAGCGCTCGAGACGACGGGTGATGGCGACGCGCAGGGGGTGGTCGGCTCCGAGCAGCGCGAGGCCGGCGATCAGGATCGGGATGCCGGGGAGAACGGGCAGCACGAGACCGGCGACACCCACGACCAGCAACACCAGGCCGGCAGCAGTACGGATCGAGCGTTTCACGGCTGAGCGGACCTCCGCGTCTGTCGATTCGCGAAAGGTCTCGATCTCTCGGCGGGCCGGATCGCGCACGGGCGACGATCGTCTTGACGGCCTGAGCCAGCCCGGGGACGGGCCGATCTACTCCCCCTTCGATGCTCAGGGTACGGGGAGGCGGTCACGCCGTCAAACCAGCCGGCGCGTCCGTCGTCAGCGATCGACCCGCGCGGCTTCGCGGAAGGCGTCGATCTGCGCCGGGAGCCCGAACACGCGCACGGTGTCACGCGGCCGGAGGACCGTCTCCGCGGTCGGATGCAGGATGAACGCGCCACTCGCCCGCGTGAGCGCGACCACCGTGACGCCGAACCGCTCGCGGATGCGCGCCGCGCGGAGCGACTGGTCGGTGATCCGTCGGGACGCCCCGAGGAGCACGTCGGCCGTCTCCGGCAACGCCTCGCCCGCGGGCGCTTCCGACGGCGCGTCGTCCATGGCGAGCCGGAAACGATCGAGGTACGCCAGCACCCGCGGTCGCGGCAGGTCGAGCCGTTGCAGCGCGTGGCGGATCAACGTCGAGGCCGCTTCCAGCTCCGGCTGGATGACTTCCGTCGCGCCCGCCCGCATGAGGCGATCGCGTCCCGCGTAGTCGTGGGCGCGCGCGAGGATCGGCACGGACGCGTTGCGCCGTCGCACGTGACGCACGGCGAGGTAGGCGCGGTCGATGGCCGGAATCGCGACCACCACGAGGGCGGCGCGCTCCACGCTCACCGTGCTCAGGATGTGATCGTTGGAGGCGTCGCCGAACACGCAGTGCACGCTGCGGCGCCGGACGTTCGACACGATGTCGGGGTCGACCTCGATCGCCACGAACGGGAGCTCGAAGGTCTCCAACGCCTCGCCGACCGCGCTCCCCACCTGGCCGAACCCGCACACCACGACGTGCCGCGAGAGCGCGTGCCCGTCGCCGCTCGCGTCCGGCACGTCGGGCTGGCGCTCGACGCGCCCGCTGATCCAGGTCGGCACCCAGCGGACGAGGAGTGCGTTGCCGAGGATCGACAGCAGCGAGGCGGCCAGCGTCGCGTTGTAGACATCGTCGCTCACGTGGCCCGCGGTGCGCGCAGCCTGGACGAGGATGAAGGAGAACTCACCGATCTGGGCGAGCCCGACGCCGACCAGGATGGCCGTCCACAGCGGCTCGCGAAACAGCAGGACGACCGCGGTGCGCACCAGGATCTTCCCCACGAGGACGAGGGCGAGGATGGCGATCAGGAGGCGGACGTGGCCCACGATCGCGGCGGGGCTGATGAGCGCGCCCACGGTGACGAAGAACAGCGCGCCGAAGACGTCGCGCAGCGGGAGCAGGCGCGCGAGCGTCTCGTGCGCGTAGTCCGACTCGCTGATGAGGAGACCGGCCAGGAAGGCGCCGAGCGCGAGCGTCAGTCCGATGGCGTGCGTGAGCGTGGAGGCGCCCAGCGCGATCGCGAGGGCGACGAGAAGCAGGAGCTCCTGGCTCCGCGTCCGCGCGACGTAGGTCAGGATGCGCGGCACCACCTTGGCCGCGAGGTAGAAGAACGGCACCAGGATCGCGACGGCCACGCCGAGGCCGCCCGCGATCGACAGCACGCGATCCGGATGGAAGGCGCCGAGCCGGGGAATCAAGACCATGAGCACCACGGCCGCGACGTCCTCGACCAGCGTGATGCCGACCATGATGCGCCCGTGCCGTGTGTGCAGCTCGCCCCGGTCGAGCAGGAGCCGCGCCAGCACCATGGTGCTCGCCACCGAGATGACCATGCCGATGACCGCGCTCTGCAAGACGCTCCAGCCGAGCGTGCCGCCCACCGCGATGGTGAGCGCCGTGGTGAGCGCGATGCCGAGCGGCGCGCCGACGATGGCGATCCACTTGACGCGCAGGAGGTCGTGCAGCGGGAACTCGATGCCGATGGAGAACATCAGCAGCACGACGCCGATCTCCGCGAAGACCTCGAAGGTGTGCAGGTCGGACACGGCGGGACCGGGAGTGACGGGACTGATCGTCATCCCGGCCACGACGTAGCCGAGAATGAGAGGCTGGTGGGCGAGGCGAGCGAGAATCGCTCCCACGACCGCCGCCCCGAAGACGTAGGCGAGGTCGCGGAAGACGATCGGATCGGTCACGCTACGCCGCGCCCTCCACCATGACGAGGTTGGTGCGTCCCGCCCTGATCCTGAGGTCCTTCGGCCCGGCGTACTCCTTCGAGTCGTACCACTCGCGAGCGCGCGCCATCGACGGGAACTCGAGGATGACGAGACGGTTCGGTGTCCACGTGCCCTCGACGACCTGGTGCGCGCCGCCGCGCACCAGGAAGCGACCGCCGAACTTCTCGACCGTCGCCGGCACCTGCTTCCTGTACTCGTCCATGGTGGCCTGATCCGTCACTGTGACGTCCGCGATGATGTAAGCGGGCATGGCTCCTCCTGTGTGGCGTGCGCGCCGAGGGCGTTGGGGTGAGCAGTATGGTAAGTATTCCCGTCGTCGGGTCAAGCCGAGCGAACACAGGAACGCGTTCACCAGCCGCGGGAGGTCACCGTGAACATGGACAAGGAGCTGGCCGGACGTGCCGCCATCGTCACGGGCGCGGGCGGCGGGATCGGGGCCGGCATCGCGCTCGCCCTCGCGAGCGCGGGCGCCGCAGTGGTGGTGGCCGACATGGACGACGTGTCGGCGGCGGCGACGGTCAGCAGCATCGAGAAAGCGGGCGGCCGCGCGCTCGCGGTGAAGACCGACGTCACCGAGAGCGCGCAGGTGCAGGCAATGGTGACGAAGGCGGTGGAGCGACTCGGAAGCGCCGACATCCTCGTGAACAACGCCGGCATTGCCACCGCGGATCTCGTCGAGAATCTGGACGAGCACGCCTGGCGTCGCGTCCTCGACGTCAACCTCACCGGTCCCTTTTTGTGCTCGCGTGCGGTCCTGCCGTACATGCGGGCGCGCGGGTGGGGTCGCATCGTGAACATCTCGTCCGTGGCGGCCAAGCGCATCAGCTTCGGCGCCGCGGCGAGCTACACGGCATCGAAGGAGGGCCTGCTCGGGTTCACCCGTCACCTCGCGTACGAGGTGGCGCGCGACGGCATCAACGTGAATGCCATCTGCCCCGGCCCCACCGTCACCGCGATGTACGAGCGCATCGCCGACGAGAAGACGCACCGCGAGCGTCTCGGCCTCGTGCCCCAGGGCCGCTTCATGAAGCCGGCCGACATCGGGCGCGCGACGGTGATGCT
>JBKPPN010000415.1:0-6019 GCA_046733575.1 Candidatus Methylomirabilota bacterium
CAGCCGGACTGCCTCGTCGACCCGGTCCACGGCGCGCGCGGTGTCGGCCAGCTCGCGCAGCCACGCCGCTCGCTCGCCGTCCACGAGCTCGACGCTCAGCTTGTCGAGGAGGAAATCACGAAACAGCCGGTGGTAGCGGAACGCGCGATCACCATCGGGGCTGATGAACGGGACACGCGCGGCCAGCTCTCGCAGCACGTCGCCGGCGTCGGCGCGGTCCAGGGCGCGCGCCACGACGTCCACGGGGACGGGATCGAGCGGCGCCGTCCGACAGAGGAAGAGCTGGCGATCGCGGCTCAGCGCGGCGTACTTCTCCTCCGCCACGACGTCGAATTCCTCGTGCAGGCGCGACACGGTCTGCGCGGTGGCGCGCAGTCGATCGCTCAGCAGTCGCGCCAGCGCCAGCGCCACGCTCGGCGTCTGCTCCACCAGGCGGTTGAAGCGCGCGCGCGACAGCACCCAGAGGTCGACGTCGGTGACGGCGACCACCGTGGCCGAGCGCGTCTCGTCATTCAGGAGGGCCATCTCGCCGAAGTTGTCGCCGGGCTGGAAGAAGCCCAGGATCGCGTCGTTCGGGCCGCCCGCCCCGGCGCGCGACTCCGCCACGCCCGCCCGAACGACATACAGTGCGTCGCCCGGATCGCCGCGATGAAAGATGACCGCACCGGCAGGGAGCGAGATCTCCTGCAGCTCGGCGAGCAAGCGCGCCAGCTCCACCGCGGGCAGCCGGGAGAACAGGACGGTCTCGCCGAGATCGATCACGGCAGGCGCCCCGCCACCGCGGCGTCGACGACGGCGCGCGTCACCGCGGCCCTCATCGACTCAGGACTTGAGCTCGATCTCCACGAACACGAACTCGAACGCATTCGTGTTCACCACGTCGTGCTCGACGCCGGCCGGCCGCGTGTACGCCTGTCCCGCCGTCAGCGGCGCGGTCGTCACTTCGGCCGCGCCGCGGCTCTCCAGCGTCCCCGTCGTCATCGGCACGACGACGTAGGGAAACTCGTGGCGGTGATGGCCGGTCGCCTCGCCGGGACGGAACCGCCACTCCGTGACTCGCACCCGCGCGTCGTCGATCTGCACGGTGGCGCGCGCGCGTCCCGCCGTCGCCACGCCGTCACGCATCGCGCAGCTCGGGAACGATCCACAGGGCGCGGCTCCCGGCCGCCACGCGCTGGATGTTGTCGAAGGCGTTGCGGAAGGCCTTCGGCCAGTTCTCCCACGTCGGGCCCGCCATGTGGGGCGTGATCGTGACGTTGGCCAGCTCGAAGAGCTGGTGGTTGGCGGCGGGTGGCTCGTCGTGCATCACGTCGAGCCCCGCCGCGGTGATGTGACCGGTGGCGAGCGCCTTGTGCAGCGCGATCTCGTCGACCACGGGGCCGCGGCAGGTGTTGACGAAGAACGCCCCCTTCTTCATGAGACCGAACTCGCGCTCGCCCATCATCTTGCGCGTCCGCGTGGTGAGCGGCACGTGCAGCGTGACCACGTCGGAGGTGCGCAGCAATTCGTCGAGGAGCGCGAACTTCACTCCCAGGGCATCCTCCTGGTCCTCCGTCAGGCGGACGATGTCGTAGTACTGCACGCGCATGTCGAAGCCCTGCGCGCGGCGGGCCACCTTCTTGCCGATGGTGCCGAGGCCCACGATGCCGAGCGTCTTGCCTTCGAGCTCGTGGAGCTTGGTCTGCTCGAAGTCGCCCACGCGCCACTTGCCCTGTACGCAGTTGGCGTGCTGCCAGGCCAGCCGCTTCATGACGGCCAGGATCAGCATCAGCGTGTGCTCGGCCACCGCGACGGAGTTGGCCCCGCCGTTGTTGGCCACCGGGACGCGCGCGCGTCGGGCGGCCTCGACGTCGACACGGTCGTAGCCGGCGCTGATGAGCTGCACCAGCTTCAATCGCGGCGCCGCGGAGAAGAAGTCCGTGTCCATCTGCGTCCGCGCGAACCCGACGTAGTACTCGGCGTCCTTGAGGGCGGGAAAGAGCTTCTGGGGATCGGGGTCGACGACGTCGAGCTCGAATCCCGATGGGAGCATGGTGCGGGCGGTCTCCATGATGGAGGGCGGCAGCGGAGGCGAGAAGACGATCTTGGCCACGGCGGTCTCCTTGCTCGTGAACGTGCGGTCGACGTGCCCGCGATTCTACCGAAAAACTGCCGCATAATCGTCGCACCATGACGAACACGTCCGTTCCGCTGTCGACCACCGAGCGTCAAGCCATCGCCCGCCGTCACCTCGAGATGGAGAACGCGTACCGCTTGCAGGAGACGCTCGACACCTTGACGCCCGACTGCGTCTTCGAGGACATGGCGCTGGGCGAGCGCGTCCAGGGCCACGCCGGCGCCGCCGCGTATTACCAGCGCTGGTGGAACGGCTTCCCCGACCTCACGTGGGTGCCACAGCGCCGCGCCTTCACCGAGGACGGCGTGGTGTCCGAGCTGCTCGTGCGCGGCACGCATCGCGGCGAGTACCTCGGGATCGCGCCGACGGGCCAGAGCATCGAGGTGCCCGTCGCGATCTTCGTGTCCTTCGCGGACGGCCGCATGGCGAGCGAGCGCCTCTACTACGACCTGGCCACGCTGCTGCGCCAGCTCGGCGTCGCCAGTCTCCCCGCGCGCGCCGTCTGATCGGCGTCGTCCCGCGCCGCGCCCCGTCGTCGGTGGACAGCGGACGTCGTGATCTCGTATCGTCGTCCCGAGGCCACGTATGAGTCACGACCACGATCACGACCACGGCGAGATGAGCGAGCTGTCGGAACCGGTGCTCCGCGTGAGGGCACTGGAGACGGTCCTGACGGAGAAAGGGCTCGTCGACCCGGCCGCCCTCGACCTCCTCATCGACACGTACCAGACGAAGATCGGGCCACGGAACGGCGCGAAGGTCGTCGCCCGCGCGTGGGTCGATTCCGCCTTCCGGGAGCGCTTGCTTGGCGACGCCACGTCGGCCATCGCGGAGTTCGGATTCTTCGGCCGGCAGGGCGAGGACATGATCGTGCTCGAGAACACGCCGAGCGTGCACAACATGATCGTGTGCACGCTCTGTTCCTGCTATCCCTGGCCCGTGCTCGGCCTGCCACCCGTCTGGTACAAGTCCGCGCCGTACCGCGCGCGCGCCGTCATCGAGCCGCGTCAAGTCCTCGCCGAGCTCGGTGTACACCTCCCGGACGACGTCGAGGTCCGCGTGTGGGACTCCACCGCGGAGCTGCGCTATCTCGTCCTGCCGGAACGTCCGCCCGGCACGGAGGGATGGACCGAGGCCCAGCTGGAGGCGATCGTCACGCGTGACTCCATGATCGGCGTGGCGAGGATCGCGTCCCCGATAGCGACGTCGCCATGAACGGCATCCACGACCTCGGCGGCATGCACGGCTTCGGCCGCGTGGAGATCGAGCCGGACGAGCCGGTCTTCCACGCGGACTGGGAGACGCGCGTGTTCGCCATGAACCTCGCCACGGCCTACGCGGTGAAGTGGAACATCGACATGGGCCGCTACACGCGCGAGCAGATGCCCGCCGCGACGTACCTCGCCACCGGCTACTACGAGCACTGGCTGTACGGACTGGAGCGCCTGGTCGTGGACCACGGCGGCGTGACGCCCGAGGAGCTGGCCGCCGGTCATGCGAGCACGAAGGCCGCGGGCGCGACGCCGCTGCGGCCGGGCGACGTCGCGGCGTTCGTCGGCAACCGGCGCGGCGCGCGCGTCGACGCCGACGTCCCGGCGATGTTCAAGGCCGGCGACCGCGTGGTCACGCACAACGAGCATCCCGTCGGCCACACCCGCCTCCCGCGCTACGCGCGGGGCAAGCGCGGCGTGATCGACCGGGATCACGGCGTGTTCGTGTTCCCCGACACGAACGCGATGACCCGCGATCGCAAGCCCCAGCACTGCTACGCCGTGCGCTTCGCCGCGCAGGAGCTGTGGGGTCCGTCCGCCTCGCCGCGCGACAGCGTCTACGTCGACCTCTGGGACGACTATCTCGATCCGGCCGACACGGAGGCCTCGACGCCGCCCGACCCCCCCGGCTCGGAGACGGCGCGGCAACGCCGCGCCGCGCGTCGACCCACCTAGCCCGCGGACGCCGACGCTGCGCGCTCTGTCCTCGCTGTCCGCGAGCCTGCTCATCGTCGCCGCTGTCCTCACCGCGGCGCCGGCCGTCGCCGATCTCACGCCGGCCGAGAAGGCGGACGTGCGGAAGATCTACGAGGCATCGCGCCTCACCAACGACGCCGTCGCGCTGCTGGGCGAGATGATGGCCGAGCTGAAGCCGTCGAACCTCGCGACCGTCAAGACGCAGGCCATCCTGGGCACGATGATCCAGCTGAAGTTCGCGCAGGGCATGGGCAAGCTGATGGGCGTCGACGACAAGGGGAAGTACGGCACCTACGCGGCGTTCGCGTTCGCGCGCGAGATCGGCCCCGCCGCGATGACGTGTCAGGGATGCCTGCTCACGAGCTTCAAGACCGGCTTCACCGCGCTGAAGGCCGGGTCGGCGTGCGGCGGCGCGTGCGGAAGCACGGCGTTCGTCGCGAAGGCGGCGAGCGCAGAGGGCCTCGTGGCGTCCGCCATGGCGAAGATCGCCGGCCTCGACACGCGTCTGCCCTACGCGAACGCGTTGCCCGCGTACCCGCAGACCTCCGCCACGCCGACGGGGGAGTTCGGCCCGAGCGAGCGCGGCCTGTACGGCGGGCACTCCGCGCACATCATCGGTCCGCACGGCGACTACCTGGTCGGGATCATGGATCTCGTCAACGCGGCGGGGAATCTGGCCGGGGGTCTGGGAGACAACGCCGGCGGCATCGTGCAGTCGCTCGACTGGGTCTCGCGCAACGTTCCCATGTACGACGCGCGCGAGCTGGCCGCCTTCGGCTTCATCTACACGACGTCGGCCAAGCTCTCCGACGTGATCCTCCACACGATGGCCGCGTACGCCAGCATTCCCCTGAACGATGCGGAGTGCGGGATGTCGCCCTCGCACCTCATCGCCCGCCAGATGACGCGGGCCCTGTCGGGCGAGGACGGCCTGCCCTTCCTGCTCGAGAAGATGGGGACGACGTCGTTCGCCGTCCTGCAGGAGGCGATGGCCACGCGCCCCCCCGCGCGCGTCTACTTCAACGGGCATCCCGACCGTCCGGACACGCTGTGCTGCTGGGGCCGCGTGACGCTCGAGTTCTGGCGGATCTTCGACGGCGCCATGCAGACCGCGCTGGAGTTCCCGGTCGCCAAGGTCAAGACGCTGGCCGCGCTGCGCGCGCAGTTCGCGGGTCCGCAGAACACGTTCGTCCCCGGCATCTGTCCGGACGCGGCGCGGCGTAGCGCGGGGCCGACCGTCACTCCTCCGCCGGCGTCGGCGCATCGGCCAACCGACGCGTCGGCGAAGATCGGATGGACGGCGGCCGAGATGCGGTCGCTGCGAAAGCTTCACGACGTCATCGCGGGCTGGTACGGCGCCGTCAGCCAGCTCGAGGGCATCACGGCGGCGTCCACCGCGGTCAACCAGGCGTTCGTACGGACGGCGTGGTCCGCGCTCGGATCCGCGATGACGGATTTCTCCGCCGCCGGCGCGTTCCTGTCCGATGTCGATCCCGTGAGCGGTGCGGCCAGCACGAAGCGGTCCGCGTTCGTCGCGTCCGCGGCGTCGGAGGTCGCTCGCATGCGCGCCAACTTCGCCGAGGCGGCCACGGCGCTCACCGCGCTCGCCTCGCGCACGGGCTGCGACGGCGCGGCCTGCGGCAGTGCCGAATTCGCCGGCCTCGCCGGGCGGGGCGCGGCCTTCGCAAGCTCGGCGATCAAGGCGATCGACGGCATCGATCTCCGTCTGCCGTACGCCGATCCGCACACGGGATGGTCGCCGCACTGCTTCGGGCCGCACGGCGATTGCCCCGCCGCCATCGCCGAGATGGCGCGGGCGGTGCGCGAGAGTGCCACCGGCTATCGCGGGATGAGCAGCGTGTGGTGCTGGGTGTGCAACGCCGAGCCCGCGTACTCGGCGGCGGAGCTCAAGGCCTTCTCGCGCACACACCTGCGC
>JBKPPN010000416.1:0-9517 GCA_046733575.1 Candidatus Methylomirabilota bacterium
GCACGGCGCCCTGCACGGTGCCGACGAGGTGACGCGCATCGAGATAGTCGAGGCCCACGACGTCGTTGGCGCCGCCGCGGAGCTCGACGGCGGCGACGGCGGGATGATCGGACAGCACGACCGTCACACCGGTGAGCCCGACGGGATCCGTCGCGTGCCCGACACGGATGCCGGGAACGTCGGTGATCACGTGGCGCGTGGCGCGCTCACGCGATCGCGGTCGGTGGTGTGTCGCGCGTGGGCGTGGGCTTGCGGCTGACGTCGGCCGCGTTGAGCCGACCGAGGGCCACTTCACCGGCGAGCTCGAGGCCGCGCTTCGTCATCGCGCGCGCGAGCGGATGCTGCGTGATCGGGCGCGCGACGTCGGCGAAGGCCGCGCTCGCCGCCCGCGCGAGCGCGGCCGACTCGGGGCGATCCGTGACCTCGAAGATCCAGGCCATGTCGGCGAGGCGCCGCGCCCAGCGGGCGCGCGCCTCCGGCGTGAACGTGCGCTCCATGACGCGCACCAGGATCGCGTCCTCGCGCTCGGTCTTGATCTGCTCGGACACGACGAGCCGGCTCTCGCGCGTCTCGAGGACCTCGAGCGCGTCGGCCTGCACGGATTCCGGATCGATGAACCAGCCCGCCATGTCGGGCAGCTCCAGCAGCTCCGTGGCGCGGACGAGTGCGCTCTCGTCGACGTCCCCTGGCACAGGCGGCGCGTCGCGGGCGGGCGCACCGGCCGCGCCGCTCTCCACGAGACCGCGCCAGCGTTCGAAGTCCGCGGGGGGTGACGTCCCGAGCGCGCGATGACGCTCGAGCGCCTCGGCCACGATGGCGAGCGCGCGGGCGGGCGGGACCTCGACCCAGGGCAGCTTCTGCTCCGCGCGAAGGGTCTGCAGCTCCCGGCCGAGCCGCTTCTTGGTGATGTCGCCGCCGGCGACCTCCACGATGCCGACGTCGTCGTTGACGATCAGCGAGCAGAGCCGCAGCCCGCCGTAGGCGCCCTCGAAGACGAGCCACGTCGCGCGGGACCCGCTGCCGTCGATGGCCGAGATCCACGCGCGCACGGCACGCTCGGCCTGACGCTCCACCACGTGCCGGCCGGGCGCGGGCGCTGGCGTGATTCCGCGCTGGGCCAGCCGATAGAGCGCGCGTCGCGCCGCGCGTCGGACGCCGCGGTCGGCGCGGTCGTCCGTGAGCACGGCGAGGGTGGCCAGCGCGTCCGCGCCGCGCTCCGCCGCGAACGCGGCAAGCGCCTCGTCCACGACCTCGTCGGGTGAGCGCGCGATCGTCGCCAGGTCCTCGCGCGAGGCGTGACCCGCCGCGGCGATGGCGTCGAGGACCGGTCGCAGGTCGGCGTCCGTCATCCGAGGGAGAGCCGGAAGAAGGGGTGCTCGGGATGGCCGAAGAAGTGAACGCGCCGTGCGTAGTCGAGCGCGCCGGCGTAGTGCTCGAAGTGCTCGGCGAGCCGCCGGTAGGGCGGGGCCGGCGCACTGCCGCGCGCCCGCGCGTGCTCCGACACGAAGCGGTACGCCTGCGTGCCGCGCGCGATGAAGTAGCTCGTCGACGCGATGCGCTCCACGCGCTCGCGGAACACGCCGAGCATGAACAGCGTGTAATCGCCGATGTGGCGCCGGATCTCGACCTCGGCCTCCGGCTCGAAGTACGGGGAGTCGGGCTGCCACACCGCCTGCGCGTCGACCAGCATGTCGACCACGGTCTCGAGCCGCGGCACGGCGCGTCCGGGCGGATGGAGGCTCTCGGTGCGAGCGAAGCGCGTGAGGAGATCAGCCAGATACGAGGCGGCCGGGTCGTCGCGGACGGCGAGGTCGCTGAAGCTGGCGCGGATCGCGCGATCGAAGAAGCGACGAAGCTCCACGATTGAAGCTCTCCGTTTCGCATCATAGCATTTGCTAGACTCGCCGCCGTGAGCCGGGGACCTCGCGCGCACATCCCGTGGCTGCTCGTCGCGGGCAGTGCGGTGCTCGTGGCGCTCATCCTCTACGTCGTGTTCGCCGCGTACGTGCCCACCAAGCGGCGCGTGGCATCGCTCGAGGCCGAGCTCAAGCAGGTGTACCAGCGCGAGGCCGAGCTGCAGACGAGGCTGGTCCAGCAGGAGCAGGCGGCCGCGGCGCGCGAGAAGGCCCTGGTCACCGAGCGCGACGAGCTCGTCCGGCGCGCAGAAGATCTTCAGCGCCAGCTCGCCACTCCGCGCGTCCGGTAGCGCAGGCGGCTCGAAACGGCTCATCTGCTTCGTTGACGCCCTCCGCGCCGCGCTCACCGTTCTCGGAGTACGGCGCGTGCGGCCGTCGGGCGTCGCCTCGCGTCTGGACTTTTTCGAGCAGCCTGCGGCGATAGCCGGCGTCTCCACCTGATCGGGAAAATCTTTCAAACTTCCGCGACGGCGTTACAGCGCGCGCGGTTGCTCTCTACCCGGAGCGCCGAGAAAGATTCGTGCGAGACGGCAGAGGCGCACGGCGTGTCGCGGCATGGCGGGCGGGCATGCGGTGTGCAAAACGGCCCGACGTGCAGTCGATCTCAGGATATCCGTGGGAGTCGGATCGCATGACGCATGTCGCGGCCGGGGCTCCACTTCACGTCGTCGGCATCGGGGCGTCGGCCGGCGGCCTGGACGCCCTCGAGCGGTTCTTCGACGCCCTTCCCCGGGACACGAGGATGGCGTTCGTCGTCATCCAGCACCTGTCGCCCGACTTCCGCAGCCTGATGGACGAGCTGCTCGCGCGGCACACGTCGCTGCCGATCACGCTGGTCGAGGACGGGATGCCGGTCGAGGCGGATCACGTGTACCTGATCCCGTCCAAGAAGGAGATGATCATCTCGGGGGGCCGGCTGCTCCTGAGCGAGCGCGACCGCCAGCACGAGCTGACGCTGCCGATCGACGTCTTCTTCCGGTCGCTCGCCCAGGACTGCGGTTCCCGCGCGGTCGCCATCGTGCTGTCGGGCGGCGGCAGCGACGGGTCGCGCGGCGTCCGTGACGTGCACGACGCGGGCGGGCTCGTCATCGTGCAGGCCATGGAGAGCGCGCAGTTCGACGGCATGCCGCGCGCGGCGCGCGAGGCCGGTGTGGCGGACTGGACGCTGGCGCCGGAGGACATGCCGGGCATCCTGGTCGAGCACGCCGCCAATCGCCGACGTCCCGACGCGACACCGGTGCGGGCAGAGCGGCAGGGGATCGGGGCGGTCTACGACATCCTCGAGCGCGAGTTCGGGATCGACTTCACGCACTACAAGCCCACCACGGTCACCCGGCGCATCGAGCGTCGCCTGGCGCTGGCGCGCTCCACCGACATCGACGAGTACGTCCAGCGTCTGCGTCGCGAGCGCGACGAGCTGGATGCGCTCTACCGCGACCTCCTGATCGGCGTCACCCGGTTCTTCCGCGACGAGGCGGCCTTCGACCTGCTCGAGCGTCGCTTCCTGCCCGAGCTGCTGGAGCGCGCGCCCCGGGACACACCGTTGCGGCTCTGGGTGGCCGGGTGCGCGACGGGCGAGGAGGCGTACTCGCTCGCCATCATCCTGCACGACCTGATGGCGCAGCTCGGCGAGCGGCCGGTGAAGATCTTCGCCACCGACGTGCACCGCGGCTCACTGGACGTGGCGGCGCGCGGCATCTTCGACGAGAGCACGCTGACCGGCGTGTCGCCCGAGCGGCTGGCGCGCTACTTCCTGCGCACGGGCGCCGCGTACCAGGTGATCCCCGAGCTCAGGCAGATGATCGTGTTCGCGCAGCACAACGTCGTCCGGGATGCGCCGTTCACGCGCGTCGACCTCGTCACGTGCCGCAACATGCTCATCTACCTGCAGCCCGCCGCGCAGCAGAAGGTGCTGTCGCTCTTCCACTTCGCCCTCAACCGGGGCGGCCTCCTGTGGCTCGGCCCGAGCGAGAGCATCGGCCCCCTCGCGCGCGGCTTCGAGACCGTGGACAAGCACTGGCAGTTCTACCGCAAGGAGAGCGACGTGCGGACGCCGGTGAACGCGCGGCTCCAGGCGTCCGTGCCCCCCGACGTGCGGTTCAGCGTCCCGACGATCTATCCCTCCAGCGGTCGCTATCCGCTCGCGCAGCTCATCGCGACGTACGACGGCCTGCTCGAGGACGTCATGCCGCCGAGCCTGCTCGTGAGCGACCGCGGCGAGCTCGTGCACAGCTTCGGGGGGGCGAGCCGGTTCCTGCGCATGCGTGACGGGCGTCAGGGCCTCGACGTGCTGGACGTCGTCGACGGCGAGCTGCGCGTCGTCCTGGTGGGCGGGCTCCAGCGTGCGCTCGCCGAGACGTCGGCCATCGTGTTCAAGGGCGTCCATCTCGACGCGCCGGGCGGGAGCGGGACGTACACGGTGACGCTCCGGCGCGTGCGCGGCCGGGCCGCGGCCGTCCCGCACGTCCTCGTGTCGTTCGAGCCGATGGAGGGCGCGGCGCCCGCGGCCACGCGGGCCGAGATGGAGATGGATCTCGACCAGGCGTCGCGTCACCAGATCGGCGCGCTCGAGGCCGAGCTCAGCCACACCAAGGAGAACCTGCAGGCTGCCATCGAGGAGCTGGAGGCGAGCAACGAGGAGCTGCAGGCCTCGAACGAGGAGCTGCAGTCCTCCAACGAGGAGCTGCAGAGCACCAACGAGGAGCTCCAGAGCGTCAACGAGGAGCTCTACACCGTCAACGCGGAGTACCAGCGGAAGATCGCCGAGCTGACCGAGCTCACCAACGACATGGACAACCTCCTGTCGTCGACCGAGGTGGGCACGATCTTCCTCGACGCTCAGCTCCGCATTCGCAAGTTCACCCCGCAGATCGCCGAGACGTTCGTGCTCGTGCCCCACGACGTCGGACGCTCGATCGAGACGTTCGCGCACACGCTGGATCATCCGGAGCTGGTGGACGATCTCCGCCGCGTCCTCGCCACCGGGCAGGCGGTGGAGCGCGAGCTCCGCGGCGTGCGCGGCAAGTCGTTCTTCCTGCGCCTCCTGCCTTACAGCGTGCGCGGCAGGATCGACGGCGTGGTCGTCACGCTCATCGACGTGACGGGGCTCAAGGCGGCCGAGGACGCGCTGTTCCACGAGCGCTACCTGCTCCGGAGCCTCCTCGACAGCATTCCCGACGCGATCTACTTCAAGGACGCGCGCGGCCGCTTCATCCGGCTGAACCACGCCATGGCGCGTCGGCTCGGCCTCCACGATCCCGCCGACGCGGTGGGGAAGACGGCGCTCGATCTCCCCGATCCCGAGATGGCCCTCGCCTTCCATCGCGAGGACGAGGCCGTGCTGCGCACCGGCGAGGCGCAGCACTACAAGCTGGAGCGACGGGCGGGCGTCGACGGTGACGACGAGTGGGACCTCGTGACGCGCCTGCCCCTGCGCGACGCCCGCGACGCCATCGTCGGCATCACGGTCATCTTCCGCAACGTCACGGAGGAGAAGCGCGCCGAGGAGAAGATCCAGGAGGCGGTCCGCCGCCGGGATCAGTTCCTCGCCATGCTGTCGCACGAGCTGCGCAACCCGCTCGGCGCCATCGTCACGGCCACCTCGCTGCTTCGCGCGGACGGCTCACGCTTCAAGCCCGAACGGCTCCTCGACATCCTCGAGCGGCAGTCGTCGCAGATGGCCCGTCTGCTCGACGACCTGCTCGAAGCCAGCCGGGTGACCCAGAACAAGATCGAGCTGCGCCGGCGTGTGCTCGACCTCAGCGCGGTCGTGCGCGACGCGGCGGACGCCATGCGCGCCCAGATGACGGCGCAGGGCATCACCTTCACGACCGAGATCGAGCGCGACGACATCTACGTCGACGGCGATCCGGCGCGACTGCAGCAGATCCAGGTGAACCTGCTCAACAACGCGGCCAAGTACACGCAGCGCGGCGGTCACGTCGTCCTCCGGCTGCTGCGCGAGGGCGACGAGGCCGTCGTGCGCGTGAAGGACGACGGAGCGGGAATCCGGGCCAGCATGCTCGACTCGATCTTCGAGCTCTTCGTGCAGTCGAGCCACACCCTCGACCGCTCGGCCGGAGGCCTGGGGGTCGGCCTCACGCTGGTCCGGGCGCTCGTCTCGCTCCACGGCGGCACCGTGACGGCGCAGAGCGAGGGCGCGGGCAAGGGGAGCGAGTTCATCGTGCGCCTGCCGCTGGCGGTGACGGAGCCGACGCTCCTTCCAGCCCCGTGGCCACGGCGTGGCCAGCTGCGGGCGGGCGCGAAGGTCCTGGTGGTGGAAGACGACGCCGACAACCGCGAGATGCTCTGCGAGGTGCTCGAGCAAGCGGGCCTCGTGTGCCGCGCCACCGACAACGGCAAGTCGGCGCTCCAGCTCCTCGACGAGGTCCGTCCCGACGTCGCGATCCTCGACGTCGGCCTGCCCGAGCTGGACGGCTTCGAGCTGGCGCGGCGGATCCGTCGCGCGCCCGAGCACGCGAACATCTGCCTCGTCGCGTTGACGGGATACGGTCAGGCGTCCGACCGCGCCACCGCACGCGAGGCGGGGTTCGACGAGCACCTCGTGAAGCCGGTGCACGCCGAGCAGCTCCTCGCCCTGCTCGCCGACATGACGGCCACGCCGGCGCGTGCATCGTCGGATGGCGCGCGCGCCAGCGCCACGGACGGCGCCTCGCGTCGCGCGGCGCCGCGGTCGCCGTCCCGACGACGCGCTCGCGCAGGCGGCAAGACGTAGCGGCGCTTCAGCTCGTCCGCACTCGCACCACGATCGAGGCGGCGAGGACGGTCAGGCGGCGCCGCGTGCTCGCATCAGCGCGACGGCGTTGTCGCCGAGCAGTCCGGACTCCAGCGCCGGGGGCAGGCCGACCGCGCGCACCTCGCGGTACATGTCGGCGAGGTGTCCCGTCCCCGAGGGATGGTCGGTGCCGAACATGATCCGGTCCGGAAACGCGGCGATGCCGTCGCGCAGCCGGGCCTGGATCGCGCGCTGGTCGATCGCCGTGGCCCACGACGCGGTCAGGCGCGCGAAGACGTGCACGGTGTCGAGATAGACGTTCGGATAGCGGGCCACCATGTCGAGGGCGGCGTCCACGTGCGGGTAGTTGGCGTGAGCGAAGACGACCGTCAGGCGCGGGCACGCCTCCACGATCGTCCGGAACCCGTCCAGGGGCAGGGGCCCGCCGTAGAACTCCTCGAAGCCGGTGTGGAAGATGACGAGTCCGCCGTGCGCCTCGATGCGCTGGTAGAGCGGCAGGAAGCGGGGCTCCCAGGGCGTGAAGCGCTGCACGAACGGGTGGAACTTCATCCCGATGAACCTGTACTCGCTGAAGCACCGCTCGATCACGCCGAGGGGATCCGGCGTGGCGGGATGACAGGTGCCGATCGGAACGATCGCGGGATGCGCCTGGCCAAGCTCGTGGTTCCAGCGATTCAGCGACTCCGACTCGTGGGGAAAGATCGCGTGGGCGAGGTTCCACACACGCTCCACACCCGCGGTGCGGTACTCGTCGAGGAGGGCGTCCGGGGTCACGTCGCGCGGGACGGGATGCTCGGGATTGAACTTCACCGTCCACTCGATGAGCTTGGCCATCCGCCACGCCGGCAGCAGATGGGCGTGGCAGTCGACGATCATGTCACACCGACACCCGCCTCTCGGCGCGCGCGGGCGCGAACCCCTCGAGGCCCCGGAGCAGACGCTCGTTCGTGTCACGCATGCCGAGGGAGATGCGGAGGTGGCCGGGGAAGCCGATGCCCGCGCCGTTGCGGACGAGGATACCCTCTGCCAGGAGCCGCGCGTGCGCGGCGTCGGCGTCGCTCACGCGGACGAGGAGGAAGTTGGCCTGCGAGGGCGGCAGCTCGAAGCCACGCTTGCGCAGCTCCGAGCCGAGGAACGCGCGCTCGGTGAGGACGAGCGCGCGCGTGCGCTCCCAGTGCTCGGTGTCGGCGATCGCCGCCACGGCGGCGACCTGTCCGAGCCGGTTGACGTTGTACGGCGCCCGCACGCGATTCAGGCGATCGATGGCCTCGACGGTCCCGACGCCGTAGCCCACCCGCAACCCCGCCAGCCCGGCGATCTTGGAGAACGTGCGCAGCACGAGCAGGCGCGGGTAGCGCGCGAGCAGGCGCACGCCGTCGGGATACTCCGGATCGTCGCAGAAGTCCTGATACGCCTCGTCGAGCACGACGAGCGGACCGTCGGGGCCGAGCGCGTCGAGGAGCGCCTCGAGAGGGCCGCGTCGCACGATCGTGGTGGCGGGATTGTGGGGCGAGCACAGGACGATGGCCTTGGTCCGCGGCGTCACGCGGGCCGCGACGTCGTCCAGGTCGATGACGTAGCCGCGGAGCGGGCTCGCCACCACCGTGGCGCCCATCAGCACCACCATGGTGGTGTAGGGCTCGAACGAGGGCTCGGGCACGATCACCTCGTCACCGGGCTCGAAGGCGGCCCACGCGATCATGCCGAGGAGCTCATCGGCGCCGTTGCCGAGCACGATCTGCGCGGGCGTCACGCCGAGCCCGGGCGCCAGCGCCTCTCGCACGGCCGTGCTCCCGCCGTCGGGGTAGAGGTGCACGGTGGCGGCGGCGTCGGCCACGGCTCGGATGACCCTGGGTGACGGTCCGAGCGGGTTCTCGTTGGCGGACAGGCGGGTGATCTGCGGCACGCCGAGCTCGGCGGCGAGCGAGTCCAGCGGGCGTCCGGCGTCGTATGGCGTCAGACGGACGAGTACGTCCCGCCAGAGGTTTCGCATGCCCGAATTGTATAGTAGGGACGTGGCCGTCATGTCGCCGGAGATGTACCGCCGGGCTCTGCGCGCCGAGGCGCGGGCCAAGGGCCCGGACGAGCGACGCCGGCTCAGGCTGGAGTTCTTCCGCGCCGCCCTCACCGACGGCTTCGCCTCGCTGAAGCTCATGCACGCGGGCGGCGCGTCGGGCGGCGAGTCCGTGCGGTCGCACGCGCGCTTCGTCGACGGTCTGGTCTCCTCCCTCGTACGTCTCATCCGCGCCGACTGCGAGCGCGCCGGCGTGCCGGCCGTGCCGCTCGTGCTCGTCGCCCTCGGCGGGTACGGCCGCGGCGAGCTCGGCCCGTCGTCCGACATCGACCTGATGGTGATCTACGACGCCGAGATGACGCCCTACGTCCAGCGCGTCACGCAGGAGTTGCTCTACACGCTGTGGGACCTCGGGCTCCACGTCGGGCACAGCGTGCGCTCGCTCGCCGACTGCGTGGCCATGGCCCGCACCGACTTTCCCAGCCGGACGTCGATGCAGGAGGCGCGCTTTCTGGCCGGTGACCGCAAGCTCTTCACGCGGTTCCGTCGCGTGCTGCGCGAGAACGTCTACCGACGCGACTTCGAGCAGTTCCTCGCCACCACGCTGGCCGAGCGCGACCAGCGATACCGGAGGTACGGGGGGTCGCCCTACATCGGCGAGCCGAACGTCAAGGAGTCGGCGGGCGGGCTGCGGGACATGCACACCGCGATGTGGCTGGCGGCGTCGAAGTTCGGGGCGCGCACGCTGCGCGAGCTCGCGGACAAGAACCTGATCACCCCCGGCGAGCAGGCCCTCACCGACGCCGCGCTGACCTTCCTGTGGCGCGTGCG
>JBKPPN010000417.1:0-9102 GCA_046733575.1 Candidatus Methylomirabilota bacterium
CGTGACAGAGGACCTGCAGCGAGGTCGGCAGGCCGCCCGGCGTGAACCCGGTGGGGACGGCGACGCCACAGAGCCCGAGGTAATTGCCGGGGCGCGTGAAGTGCGCCGCCGTGCCGGACTGGTCGACCGCCTCGAGCGGGATGGCGTTGGTGCGTGCGGTCGGCGTGAGCAGCGCGTCGACGTCGGCCAGCGCCGCGACGAACTGCCGCCGGTGCTCCTCGCGCGTGGCGAGCGCGAGGAGATAGTCGCGCGCGGAGATGCTGCGTCCGAGCTGGATGCGCGGACGCACGTGCGGATCGGTGGGCAGCCGCTCGTCGTCCCCGAGGTGCCCGACGAACCGGTACCCCTCGGCGCCGATGATCTGTCCCGTGGCCGCAGCGTAATCGGTCAAGCGGTGCGGCAGGTCGACGCGGACGATGCGCGCGCCGAGCTTCGCGAGCGCCTCCACGGCCGCGTCGTACGCCACCAGCACGTCCTTGTCGACGCCCACGCGCTCGACGTCGGGCAGGACGGCGAGGCGCAAGCCCGCCGTGCCGCGCCGGAGCTCGGGCAACGGATCGTCGGGCGTCCACGCCAGCGTCGACGCGTCGTGCGGATCCGGCCCGTTCAGCACACGGTAGATCAGCGCGGCGTCCTCCACCGAACGCGTGAGCGGTCCCGGCGTGTCGAGGGTCGAGCTGAGCGGCAGCACGCCGTACGTGCTGATCCGACCCGCGGTCACCTTGAGCCCCACGATGCCGCACCACGCCGCGGGCAGACGCACCGAGCCGCCCGTGTCCGTCCCGATGGCCACCGGCGCCAGCCCCGCCGCGACGGCGACGGCAGAGCCGCTCGACGATCCGCCCGGCGTGCGATGGACGGCGAGGTCCCACGGGTTGCGTGGCGTCCCGAGGTGCGTGTTGGTCCCCCAGCTGCCCATCGCGAACTCGACCGTGTGGGTCTTGCCGACGACGATCATGCCCGCCGCGATGAGCCGCTGCGCCAGCGTGGCGGTGACGGGCGACACGCGGTCGGCCCAGACCTTCGAGCCACCCGTCGTGATCCGTCCCTCCAGGTCGACGAGATCCTTGAGCGCGATCGGGACGCCATGCAGCGGGCCCACGCGGTGTCCGGAGCGAATCGCCTTGTCGGCCGCCTCCGCGGCGAGCCGGGCGTCGGCGTCGTACACCGCGATGTAGGCGTGAAGATCGGGGTCGCGACGACGGATGCGCGTCAGCAGTGCGTCGACGGCGTCGACGGGCGACAGCGTGCGCGCGGCGAACGCGCGCGACAGCTCCGCCACGGTGGCCCAGACGGGATCGATGGACGTCATGACTCGTGCTCCCGGGAAGCGAGGATGGGCGGACTATACCTCAGGCGGCCGTCACCATCGCAGCGGCGCTTCCCGCCGCGAGCGGACCGCCGTACGATGCTGAGCCGTGGACGCCCGTCCGAGATCCGTCCGGCTGACGCCGGCGACGCAGCAGACGCGCGCACGATGAACCGCCGGCGCTTCGTGGCGGCGCTCGGCGCGGGTGCGGTCGCCGTTCCTCTCGCCGCGGCGGCGCAGCCGCCGAATCGCGTGCCACGGATCGGCTTCATCGAGGCCGGGTCGCGCTCGGCCAACCAGCACTTCCTGGACGCGTTCCGCCAGGGGCTGCGAGATCTCAAGTACGTCGAGGGACAGACGATCGTCGTCGAGGACCGGTGGGCAGAGGGCCAGCCGGACCGGTTTCCCGCCCTGATCCGCGAGCTGACCGCGTCCAGCGTCGACGTGCTGGTGGTCGCGTCGACTCCGGGCGCCCGCGTGGCGAAGGGGATCACGAGCAGCGTGCCGGTCGTCTTCTGGGGCGTGGCGGATCCCGTCGGCCTGGGCGTGGTGGCGAGTCTCGGACACCCCGGCGGCAACATCACCGGCGTCGCGCTGGGCTTCGAGGACGGCATCGCCGGCAAGTGGATCGAGTTCCTCAGCCAGGCCGTACCGGGATTGAGCTCGTTCGCGGTGGTCTGGAACCCCGACTCGGCGGGAAACGCACCGCGCGTGGGCGAGCTTCGCGCGAGCGCCGCGGCGCTGAAGCTGAAGGAGCACACCTTCACGGTGCGCAGCACGGGCGATCTCGACGGCGCGTTCAACGCGATGGTGAAGGCGCACGTGGGTGGACTCGTGGTGATCCCGGATCCTCTGAGTCTCCGGCACCGCGAGAGCGTCATTCGACTCGCGGCGCACCACCGGCTGCCCGCGGTGTACGGGTTCTCGGAGTTCGTCCGCTCCGGCGGACTCATGGCGTACGGGCCCAGTGTGCCGGACCAGGCCCGGCGTGCCGCCCGCTACGTCGACAGGATCCTCGGCGGCGCCCGTCCCGCCGATCTCCCCGTCGAGCAGCCGACGAAGTTCGAACTCGTGATCAACCTGAGGACCGCCCGCGCTCTCGGGCTGACCATGCCGCAGTCGATGCTCCTTCGCGCCGACGAGCTGATCCACTGACGCCGCGCGCCGTCGCCAGCGCGGACGACGGTATGAGTCCTGCAGTCTTCCCTCCTGTGACCCCCGGGGCACCAACCCGGGAACGCGAGACGTTCACCCCGTGGGAGGACAAGACATGAATGCGATCCAGTTGCTCAAGACCGACCACGAGACGGCCAAGCGGATGCTCGGACAGATCCAGTCCGCCAGTCCCGAGCAGCGTCGCGAGCTGTGGTCGAAGCTGCAGCCGGAGCTGAAGGTCCACGAGCAGATGGAAGAGAGCGCGCTCTACGGTCCCGTCGCGCAGGAGGTCGGCTCGAAGGATCAGAAGCTGCGCGAATGGCAGGGCCACCACCACCAGGAAGTGTCGCAGCTCGAGAACGTCATCAAGGAGCTCTCGCAGCTCGATCCGTCCGCCGACACCTGGATCCGCAAGCTGGGCGAGCTCCGTCAGACGCTCGAGCACCACATCCAGGAAGAGGAAGGCGAGATCTTCCCGCGCATCCAGCGCGAGTGGGACGCCGCGAAGCTGGACCAGGCCGGTCAGCAGATGGAGACGATGAAGCGGCAAGCCACCGCGCGCGCCGCCTGACGTCGATGCCTCGGCGGCGCCGGGTCTCGCGCTCGGCGCCGCCGTTGCCACTCGCCGGCCGTTGCTCCTGTCCTCCTGCGCGCACGGACCGCGCACCACGTCGCGGCGCGACGACAGCCATGCGGCGGCGTCAGCTCGGGACGGCGATCAGGATCAGCCAGCCGACGACCAGGGTCACGATCGTCAGTGGCACGCCGACACGACAGTACTCGAGGAACCCGATCGTCACGCGCGCCTCGCGCGCCGCCTCGACGACGATCAGGTTCGCCACCGAGCCGAGCAGCGTGAGGTTGCCGGCCAGCGTCGAGGCCATGGCGAGGATCAGCCAGCCGCGGTCGGGCTCGCCGAACGACGGGATGATCGGCTTGACGAGCAGCACGGCCGGGACATTCGACACCAGATTCGACAGCACGGCCGTCACGACGGTCAGCACGACGGGACGATGCAGCCCGATCGTCCCGGACCAGCCCACGAGATCGTCGACCAGGCCTGAGCGCTCGATGCCGCCCGTCAGCACGAACAGTCCGACGAACAACACGAGCAGCTGCCAGTTGACCTCGCGGTAGACCTTCTCCGGCTTCACCCGGCGCGTGAGCAAGCAGTACGCTGCCCCCGCGATCGCGACGAGCGCGATCGGCACACCGGCCAGGAATGCCACGAGCATCACGGCGACGGCCGCGACCGTCTTCAGCATGAGCGGGTAATGCACCGCGGCGCGGTCCCGTGCGCCCGCGATCGCCAGCGTGTCGGGGAGCTGGCGGCGGTACACGAGCCACACCACGACGAACACGCAGACGAGTCCGACCATCGCGACCGGGCCCTCGCGCAGAAGGAATCCGCGATAGGTCAGCCGCGAGAAGCTGCCGACGAGCATGTTCTGCGGATTGCCGGTGAGCGTGGCCACGCTGCCGACGTTGGCCGCCGTGGCGAGAGCGACCAGGTACGGCACGGGCGGCAGGCGAAGCCGGGTCGTCACGCCGAGAACGAGCGGCGCCAGCACCAGGCACACGACGTCGTTCACGAACAGCGCGGAGAGCACCCCGGCCGCCACGATCACGACCGCGAGGAGCGCGCGCGGTGTCTTCGCGCGCCGCACCGCCCACAGCGTCACGAGGCTGAAGAATCCGGACAGCCGCAGATAGGCGGCGACGATCATCATCCCGAAGAGCAGGACGAGCGTGTGGGCGTCGACGGCGAGCACGGCGTCGTTCCACGGAAGCACGCCCGTGAGCACCATCAGCGTGCCGCCGATGATGGCGATGCCGGTGCGGTCGACGCGAAAGCCGGGCAGGCGGCCGATCGCGAGGCCCAGGTATGACGCGGCGAAGATCGCCACCGCGACCGCTCGCGTCACGGACGCCGTCGCGGCCGTCGTTACGACGTTGCGCGAAGGGCTGGCCACACCTCGCGCACGAACAGCTCGAAGCTTCGCTCCTTGCCCTGCCCGTCGGGACGGAGGAAGAACCGGGCGTTCCAGCCCGCCGTCTCGCGCGCGAGGGCGCGGAAGCGCGTGGCCACCTCGGTGGGCGTGCCCGCGATGCCGGCCGCGTCCATGAGCGCGTCGCTCACGAGCGAGCTGTGCGCGACGTGCGACTTCAGGTGGTGCGTGTAATCGTAGCCCCGGGCCAGCGCGTCCACGTCGGCGCGGAGGTGCGCCAGCTCGGGCGGAAAGTGCTCGGGGTAGTACACGAAGTTCAGCAGGCGACGCGCCACGCCGCCGCGTGCGTCGTCGAGCGCTTCACGGCGGTCGCGGGACACCGCGAAGCCGACGTAGACGAGGACGGGAAAGTCGCGCGCGTCGCGTCCACTCTCGCGCGCCGCGATGTCCACGCGCTCCAGCGTGCGGCGGAGATCCTCGGGCGTGCCGATGCAGGGCACGATGATGCCGTCGGCCGCCCGGCACGCGTACGCGGCGAGGCGCGGGCCGTTGGCCGCGACGTAGATGGGGATGTCGGCCTTGTGCTCGCGGAATTTCTCGCGACAGATGTCGACGGCCTCGCGCACCTCTGACACGCGCGCCGGCTCCCGGCCCAGCGTGCGGACCGCGTTGTCGCCCGCGCCCATTCCGAGGATGCCGCGGCCTCCGGACAGCTCGTGGATCGTCAGCATGGCGCCCGCGGTGACGCGCGGGTGACGCGTGACCGGATTGGTGACGCCGGGACCGATTCGCACCCGCTCCGTGTTCACCGCGATCAGCGCCGCCGTCGCCCACGGGTCGGGATACACGTCCTGTCCGTCGATGACCCACACGTTCTCGCACCCGGCCGCCTCGGCGAGCTGGGCCATCGCGATGTAGCGCCGGTACGGCATGTCCTGCATGACGAACAGATCGCACTTGAACATGAGGAGAGCGTACGTCACGCGCGGCGGGGCGCCAAGCGTCGCCGCGCGTGACGGTTCAGCCGACGTCAGTGCGGGGCCGTGTTGCCCGAGGGGAACTGCTGCTGGACGTAGGACTCGACGACCACGCGGTAGTGGTCGGCGAGGGGCACGTGACGGACCTCGAAGTAGCGGCTGTCGTGGGGCGTCAGGTCGCCGAACACGTAGCCGTACTGGCTTCCCACCAGTCGGTCGCCCGCGTCGAAGGCCTGCACGAGCAGCCGGATCTGCGTGATGGGCGTGATGTAGTCGTTGTAGACGCGACCTTCGACGGCGTGAGCGGGCGTCACCTTCCACTCCACGTGGAGGGGCGGGTTGACGTCGACGGCCCGGGCGGCGGAGGTCAGGCTCAGGACGAGCGCGAAAGCCATGAACAGGCGCTGCATCTCGCTCTCACCTCCTTCCTGCCTCATCACTGTACGCCCGCTCAGAAGCGCGTCGCGACGCTCGCGATGATCGTGCTCAGCTCGGCGGGATCGACCGGCTTGGGCACGTGCATCGTGAAGCCCGCGGACAGCGTGCGGATGCGGTCCTCGGGTCGTCCGTACGCCGTCAGGGCGACGGCGGGCGTGTGACCGCCCTCGCCGGCGGGAAGCGCGCGGACCCGGCGGATCAAGCTGTAGCCGTCTTCCCCCGGCATCTCGATGTCCGAGACGAGCACGTCGGGACGCCACTCCCGCAGGATGGCGAGCGCGGCCGCCGCGCTGCCGCACGACCGCACGGTGCCGCCGGCGCGGGCGATGATGGCGGCGCCGAGCTCGACGGCGCCGGGATCGTCGTCCACCAGGAGCACGCGCAGGCCGTCGAGCCGCGTACCCCGCGGCAACGACTCGGCGGACTCCGCGGTGGGATGCACGCGCGGCACGCGGGCGGCGGGGATCTCCGCGATGGTCAGCGGCAGCTTCACCACGAACGTCGCGCCCTTGCCCTCACCCGCGCTCTGCGCGATCACCGTGCCGCCGTGGAGCTCGACGATGTGCTTGACGAGCGAGAGGCCGAGCCCGAGGCCGCCGTGCGCGCGCGTGCTCGAGCTGTCCGCCTGCCGGAAGCGATCGAAGATGAACGGCAGGATCTCCGGCGCGATCCCCTCGCCCGTGTCGCTCACCACGATCTCGACGTGCGAGTTCACGCGCTGCAGGTGCACCTGCACGCGGCCGTCCTTCGGCGTGAACTTCACCGCGTTGATGAGCAGGTTCCACACCACTTGCTGCAGACGGCCGGCGTCGCCGTTCACCGGTCCCGCGCGCGGGTCCAGCACGGTCTGGAGACGGATGTTCCTCGCCTCCGCGGCCGGCCGCACCGCGTCGAGGGCGGCCTCCACCACGGTGGCGAGGTCGACGCGACGCACGTCGAGGCGCATCTTGCCCGAGATCACGCGCGAGACGTCGAGCAGGTCGTCGATGAGCTGGAGCTGCGCGTTGGCGTTCCGGATGATGGCGTCGAGGGCGCGGTCCGTCGCGTCCTCGGAGATGCTGCCGTCCCGCAGCATGCGCGCCCACCCGTACACCGCGTTGAGGGGCGTGCGGAGCTCGTGCGACAGGAGGGCGAGGAACTCGTCCTTGGCGCGGTCGGCGCTCTCGGCGACGCGGCGGGCTTCGCGCTCCTTCTGCAGGAGCTCGTCACGTTCCGCTTCCCCGCGCGCCCGCTCCTCCGCCGCGATCACCAGCGCCGCGGCCACGTCGCGGATCTCCTGCACCGCGGTGTCCGGCGGCGCGGGCGGCTCGCGGCGGCCGAGCGCCTGCGCGGCGGCGCGGAGCTGACCGATCGGACGCGTGATGCTGCGCGCCACTCCCACCGTGGCCAGCGTGCCGAGGACGACGGTCAGCGCGACGCCGGCGCCGTACGCCGCGAGTGACCGGTAGACCCCGGTCTCGACGAGCGTGGCCGGAATGCCGAGGGCGGCGGACCAGCCGGTGCGCTCGAGCCGGCTGTACGCGGTGTAGATACGCTCGCCCTCGAGCGTCAGCGTCTCGCCCGCGCCCTCCGACGCCCCGGTCGCCATGAGCTCGCGCAGGCTTGGGGACGCCTGCCCGCCCAGGTTCTCCTCGTGGGCGCGGGAGCGGGCCACGCGCCGTCCGTGGCCGTCGAAGACGGAGATGACCCAGTCGCCGGGTACGCGCTGCCGTGTGAGGACCTCGCGGATGGCGTCCGGCTTCACCGCCGCGGTCAGCACGTAGCGCAGCTTCCCCGCGCGCATGACGGGCACCCGCACCGGGAACAGCATCTCGCCCTCGGCACTGCGGGCGAGATCGCCGACGACGGCAACGCGGGACGCGACGACGCCGGCGAAGCTCTCGCGCTCGACGATCGGCGGGAGGCGCGTGGACAGCGGATAGCGGCTGTCGAGCACCCGCGCCCCGGACGGATCGGCGAGGGTGATCGCGGCCCAGCGCGGGTGCATGGCCACGATGAGGAGGGCCCGCTCGCGAAATCCCTCGAGGTCGCCGGTGTCGAGAGATGGCGCGACCGCGAGCGTCTCCAGCACCTCCGCCGACGTCCGCAGCTCCGCGTCCACGGAGCTCGCCACCGCGCGTGCCAGCTCCAGGCCCACCCGCTCGGCCTGGAGCCGCTGCTGCCGAAAGAGCGCGTAGAGACCGATGGCGGACATGATCGCGAGCGGCAGGACGCCGGCCAGGGCCAGCACGAACAACCGTCGTCGCAACGGGACCGATTTCGAGGCGGGAGCGCTGGGCGGCGGCACGGCCGGATCAGCGGGAGCCGACGATGACATCGGGCCCGTATTGTCCCATTGTCGCCGCGCCGCGCGCTCGAAATGCCGTTCGGCGCGCAGGGCCGGCGCGAGGCGGGACGGCGCGCCCCGTCAGCGAGAAGGCGGTCAGCGCAGCGTGTAGAGGAACGCCGCGATGTCCCGGCTGTCCGTCTCCGTCACCCCCATGTCGGGCATGGCGTTGGGCCGGTCCACCTCCTGGGGCTGACGGATCCAGCGCGCGAGATTCTCCGGTGTGTTCTCCAGATGTCCGGCCACGTAGCTGCGCCGGCCCATCTGGGTCAGCGGCGGCCCGACGGTCCCGCGCGCACCTGTCACGCCGGGGATCGTGTGACACGTCCCGCACCCGTAGCGGCGGACGGCGTCGCGACCGCGGTGGGCATCGCCGCCCGCGATGGCGCCGATGTCCGGGCTCGTGTTGCAGGCCGCCAGCGCGAGCGCCACGAAGAGCAGCCCGATCGGACGCCACCCCTCACGCATCGCGCGCGATCACCAGCGGATCGACCCGCGCCCCACGCCGCTCCGCCTCTCGCAGCCACGCCGCGCCCAGGACGACCCCGGCGACGACGAACACGGCGCCGGCGGGGATCCACATGATCAGGCCCGCGAGCTGCTGGTCTTCGAGCGCGGCGACGGTCGTGCCGTAAGCGTAGAGCGGCGCCGGCGCGAAGGTCAGCAGGGCGCCGAGGGCTCCGGTGTGCAGGGCGGTCGTGAACGCGCTCACCATGGCGACCCCGTGGCCGGCGCGGCCCGGTCGCAGCAACGACCACCAGAACGTGACGGCCGTCGCCGTGAACGTCGCGTGCTCGAGCGCGTGCACGACCGGATGCGCGAGGGCGGCGTCGAAGAGCGCCGGCGCGTGCCAGGCCCAGATCGTGACGGCGTGGAGCAGCCACGCGCCGAGCGGCGACGTGGCCCAGCGCCACGCCGCGCGGGCGGGCGGCGCGGTCAGCGCGAATC
>JBKPPN010000418.1:0-8776 GCA_046733575.1 Candidatus Methylomirabilota bacterium
GCCCGCAGTCGGGCGCGGCGACGAGGCGTGTCGCGGGGACGACGGCGAGGGCGGCGCGCAGGCGCGCCGCCACGATGGCCGCGCTCTCCACCGTCTCGGTGCCGCAGTCGATCACGCCGAGCTGCACGGTCTTGTCGCCGAGCGTCGCCAGCAGCGCGGGTGACAGCCCGGGCTCGGCGAACTCCAGGGAGTACTGGTCGACGTTCCGCGCGCGGGCGAGGTGCGGCAGGATCTCGTCGTACCCGTGCTTCCACTCCTTGGTCCCGAGGCGCGCCCCGTAGCCGTAGCAGACGTGGACGACGCGGATGACCGTCGTCCCCGCGAACGCGCGATCCATCGCCTCCACGCCCCAGTCCGCGAGCTTCCACGGGATGCGCGTGAACACCGGCTCGTCGAGCTGCACCATCTCGCACCCGGCGGCGCCCAGGGCGCGGATCTCGGCGTTGAGGGCGTCGGCGTAGGCGAAGGCGAGCGCGCGCTCGTCGCGGTAGTGCGCGTCGACGGTGCCGTCCACGAGGGTCGAGGGACCGGGCAGCGTCATCTTGATCGGGCGCGCGGTGAGCCGACGCAGGAACCGGTAGTCGTCGAGGGCGCCGTGAGTCGCGAGGCCGAGCGCACCCACGACGCGCGGGACGTCCTGCGTGAACTTTCCCGCCCGCATCGACTTGGGCGCCAGGTGCGTGGTGTCCACGCCGAGGAGGTCGCGCAGGAAATAGGTGTAGTGCGTGGAGCGGCGCTGCTCGCCGTCGCACACGATGTCGATCCCCGCCGTGAGCTGATCGAGCAGGGCGAGACGCGTGGCGTCGTCGTGCGCCTCGGCGAGCGCGGCGCCCTCGAGGTGCCAGCGGTCGGTGACCGTGTACCAGGCGTCGGTGAGCCACGCAGGCTTGGGCAGGCTGCCGATGACGGTGGTGGGCAGGAGCGGAAGCGTCACCGCGGGCGCATGGTATCATCCCGCACGCTCGAAACCCGGTCCCTCACCGTCGCGGGAGGTCCATGATGCGTGCTCGCGTCTCGTCGATCGTCGCCGCCGCTGCTCTGGTCGTCGCCTCCGTGTTGCCGCTCGAGGCGCAGGCGCCCATCCTGCTCAAGGCGGGCACCGGTGTGGGCGTCGGCAATCCGAACAACGACGCGATGTACGCGATCGCCAAGGCGCTCGACGAGAAGTCGAAGGGCCGAATCAAGATGGACGTGGTGATCGGGAACGGGCTCGCCAAGGGCGAGGCCGCGCATCTCGAGGGCGCGCAGATCGGATCGATCGACGTCGTGGGCATCGGCTCCGCGCCCATCGGCGGCATGTTCGAGCCGACCTACCAGGCCCTCGACCTGCCGTTCTTCTGGACGTCACGCGAGCAGGTGTGGAAGGTGATGGACGGCCCGGTCGGCGCCGAGCTCCTCAAGAAGATGGAGTCGAAGGGCGTGAAGTCGTTCTGCTTCGGCGGCGGCTGGGGCTTCCGCAACATGATGTCGAACAAGCGGCCCATCACGGTGCCCGACGACATGAAGGGGCAGACGATCCGCGTGCAGGAATCTCCCACGTACATCGCCTTCATCAAGGCCCTCGGCGGCAATCCCGTGCCGATGCCGTACGTCGAGGTCTACCTGGCCATGAAGCAGGGAACGATCGACGGCATGGAGCTGCCCAGCTTCACGCTGACGTCCGACAAGTTCCAGGAGGTCACGAAGTACTACTCGCTCACGCGGCACTCCTATCCGCCCATCGCGTACTTCATGAACGCCAAGCGGTACCAGTCGCTGCCGCCCGATCTGCAGAAGGTCGTCGACGAGTCGATGCGCATCGGGTGCGACGCGCACCGCAAGGCCGAGGTCGAGAAGGAGAAGCAGGACTTCGAGGTCATGAAGAAGGCGGGCGTGCAGATCAACGAGGTGAAGGACATCAAGGCCTTCCAGGCCCTCATGAAGCCCGTCTACGCCAGCGTGGAGCAGAAGGTGGGCAAGGAGTTCATGGACCGGCTCACCACGGCGGCCAACCAGGCAGCCAAGTAGCGGACGGCGCGCTGGGCTCGCACCTCCGCTTCGCCCTCGCCAATGTCGTCGAGGGCGTGTTGCTGCTTCTCATGGTCACGCTGTGCGTGGACGTCTTCCTCGGTGTCTTCTCGCGCTACGTGCTCGTGCAGACCTTCACCTGGTACGACGAGATCGCGCGTCTCTGCTTCGTGTGGATGATCTTCCTCGGCGCCGCCGTTGGCGTGCGCCGGGGCACGCACTTCCGGCTCCACCTGGTCGTCGATCGCTTTCCCCCCGCCCTCGTCCGCGCGGCGCAGGGCCTCTCGCTGCTGGTCGTCGCCGGGTTCGGGGGCGTGCTGATCTACTACGGCCTCCGCCTCATGGAGCTGGGGCAGTTCCAGCAGACGCCGGTGATGGGTCTCTCCAAGACCTACGTCTACGCGTCGATGCCGGCGGGCGGCGTGCTGATCATCCTGTACGCGCTCCTCGGTCTCTGGCGGCGGGCGTGATGGCCGTCATCACCGCGCTGGCGTTCGTCGTGTTCCTGATCCTCGCCGTGCCGGTCGCGTTCACGGTCGGCATGTCGGCCGTGCTCGGGATCCTGTGGAGCGGACGCTATCCGCTCACGACGGTGCTCAAGCAGACCTTCGAGGGCGTCGACTCGTTCGTGCTCCTCGCCATCCCGCTGTTCATTCTCGCCGGCGCGCTCATGGAGACGGGTGGGATCGCGGTGCGGCTCGTCCGCCTCGCTCAGGCGCTGGTGGGCCGGATCCGCGGCGGCCTCTCGATGGCGGTGGTCGTCGCGGAGTACATCTTCTCCGGGATCTCGGGATCGACGGTGGCGGACGTGTCGGCCATCGGCTCCACGATGATTCCGCCGATGCTGCGCGCGGGCTATCGCAAGGAGCAGGCGGTGGCCATCGTGTCTGCGGCGTCGGCGATGGGAATCCTGGTGCCGCCGTGCATCCTGATGATCGTCATCGGCTCGGTGGCGAGCGTCTCGGTCGCGGCGCTGTTCGCGGCGGGCTTCCTGCCTGCCGTCGTGCTCGCGATCGCGATCATGGCGTGGATCTATTACGACGCCGGGCGCAGCGGCATCGACGCCACCCAGCGCATGACGGCGCGCCAGGTGTGGTCGGTGTTCGTCGACGCGCTGATCCCGCTCGGGCTCCCCATCATCATCTTCGGCGGCATCCTGGGCGGCGTGGTGACGCCGACCGAGGCCGCCGTCATCGCGGTGATCTACGCCTTCATCGTCGGCGTCTTCGTCTACCGCGAGATCACGTGGGCCGACGTGCCCGGGATCCTGGTGACGTCCGCCGTCGTGACGGCGTCGGTGTGCTTCCTGCTCGGTACCGCCGGCGTCGTGGCGTGGGTACTGGTCGTGGAGCAGGTGCCGCAGCTGCTGCTGAACGCCATGCTCGCCGTTCCCGGCGGCGCGACGATCTTCCTCTTCCTCACCGCCGTCCTGTTCATCGTGCTGGGCGCGGTGCTGGAAGGGCTGCCGGCCGTCGTCATCCTGCTGCCGACCTTTCTCCCGGTGGTGAAGCAGCTCGGGATCGACGTCGTGCACTACAGCACGGTGGTGGTGGCCGCCACCGGCATCGGGCTGTTCCTGCCGCCCATCGGCGTCGGCTTCTTCATCGCCTGCGGCATCGCGAAGATCAGCGTGGATCGCGCCGCCGGCGCGATGATGCCCTACATCGTGATGATGTGCGTGGCCCTGATGGTCGTGATCCTGGTGCCGTGGGTCACCCTCGTCGTCCCGGCCCTGCTGAAGCTGAATTGACTTATTACATGGGGGGCCTCGACGGCCCCCCAACCCCCCCCGGCTCGGAGCCGGCGCCGCGAAACCGCGCCGGCCCTCGGGTGGCCCCCCCAAACCCCGGCTTGGAGGCGGCGCGGCTTTCGTCGCGCCAGCCCAGATCGCGGCTTCATGCGAACAGTTGCCGGTCGCGGATCTTTCTCGGGTTGGTGTAGTCGCTGGACCACCACGGCTTCTCGCCGGGATGGCGGGGAGGTTTCTGGAGGCTGAGGGTGCGTCGACCCTCGCGCGCCTCTTGCTGGGCGACGCGGAAGTGGTAGTGATCGAATAGGCGCAGCGCCTCGACGGTGTAGGCCACCGCGATGCGGCGGTTCTTGACGAGCAGCAGGTTCTCGCCGTTCTGCGTGTCGGCCGCGCCGGAGAAGTTGTACGAGCCGAGATAGACGCGCGCGGTCGGCCGATCGAAGTCGATCACCACGAACTTGTGGTGCATCCGGTTGCCGCTGCCTCCCGTCGGCTCGGACTTGAACGGCTCCGGCACGTCGCCCGTCAGCGCGGCAGGAAACACGGCCGCGACGTTGCCGTCCGGCTTCTGCACGTCGAGCCCGCCGACGCGACGATCGGAGATGCCGTAGACGAACACGGCGTCGTTCTGCGTCACCTTGGTGATGGCGGTCTTGATCGGCCCGTCCGTCTGGTACAGGAAGGCCAGCGAGTAGAAGAGGCTCGAGACCGTCTTCGTCCCGATGTCGTCGGCGATGCTGCCGAGGAGCGCGTTGGTCGCCACGTGGGGCGAGAACGCCACGCGTGCGTCGACGCCGCGGAGTGCGAGCGGCGTCCAGGTCGCGGCCGCCGTGGCGCCGAAGCCGCGCGGCGAATCGTCGGCCCAGTACGCGTCGAAGGCGGCGCGAAAGACGCTGGCCGGCGTGGCGCCGTACAGCAGGAGGGCGTTGTTGGCCTGGACGTAGAACCCGCGCCAGCTGAAGTTCGTCGACCCGCACACCACGCGCTTCTGCCGTGGCGCGTCGACGACGATGATCTTGTTGTGCTGGAGATTACCCATGTGCTGGCGCTTCACGTTGTCGGCGCCCGCGCTGGCGGCCAGCCGTCGCGCGGCCTGGCTCTCGGCCGAGGTCGCTGTCCCGTGCGTGCCGTCGTCGTCCACGATGATGCGCAGGCGCGCGCCGAGGCGCTCCAGCCGGGAGACCACCTCTGGCTCGTTGAGGTCATAGGCGATCATCCGGACCTGGGCGCGCGCATCGGCGATGGCCGCGTCGAGGACATCAAGGATGACCCTCCGGGCGTCGAAGCCCATCCATGCCAGGGCCTCCGCCGCCTTGGGATGTGTCGGCACGAAGCCGAGACCGGCGTCCGCGTTCACGGGCAACAGCGTCGAGATCGGTCCTGCGGACGCGTACCGGTCGACGAAGGCCTGGGACGAGACGAAGCCGCGCGTGAACGCGACGTCGACGATGCCGGGATACGTCTCCCGTCGGAGCTCGATGGCCACTTCCTGGGCCTCGCCGTAGCTCAGCTCGTCGGCCTCGTTCATGAACACGGGTACCACGCGATAGACGAACGCGCCGGTCAGGTCGGCGTTGCGCGGGAAGTGCACCCAGCGGAACTTCTGGATCGGCGAGAGCCGCGTCGAGAGCTGGTTCGGACCGCTCGTGGCCGTGCCCGCGAATCCGAGACGATTCTTCAGCGGATAGAACTTGTCTCCGCCCGGCTCGCGGTACTCGATGGCGAAGCCGACGAAGTCCAGCGGGGGCGGGCCGCCTTTCCAGTTCATGGCCAGGAGCGCCATGCCGTCGCCACGATGGACGCGCAGCGTGAACGGCGCCTTCGTGTTGTTGCCCTTGACCTGGAACTCGCCTGCCATGCGCCTCTCCTTGACGGTGCGTCGATGCAGTGGGACACGGAGCGCGATGCCGCGCCACCCGCTCGCGGCGCCGTCGTCGCGCGCTATCGGGCGGCTGACGGCCACGCTATCATCGACCGAGCACACCGATGCGAAGACCGTGACACGGAGGCGGCGATGCAGGTTGGCATGGCGGCGGTGTTCCAGAATCCCAGGAAGAAGCGGAGCGATCACGAGGTCTACCGCCACGAGCTGAGACTCGCCGAGCTCGCCGAGCCGCTCGGCTTCCAGTCCATCTGGGGCGTCGAGCACCACTTCACCGACTACACGATGTGCCCCGACGTCCTGCAGTTCCTCACCTACATGGCGGGACGCACGCGGACGGCGCAGCTCGGCTCGATGGTGGTCGTCCTGCCGTGGCACGATCCCATGCGCGTGGCCGAGGAAGTGTCGATGCTCGACAACATCTCGGACGGCCGATTGATCCTGGGTCTCGGCCGCGGGGCGGGCAAGGTCGAGTTCGACGGCTTCCGGCAGTCGATGGAGGACTCGCGCGGACGCTTCGTCGAGAGCGCGGAGATGCTGCTGCGCGGCCTCGAGCAGGGATTCTGCGAGTACCAGGGCCGCTACGTGCAGCAGCCGCGCGCCGACATCCGCCCCGCGCCCTTCAAGTCGTTCCGCGGGCGCACGTACGCCGCCGCCGTGTCGCCGGAGTCGGCGCCCATCATGGCGCGACTCGGCGTCGGCATGCTCATCATCCCCCAGAAGCCCTGGAGCGAGGTGGCCAAGGAGCTCGACGCGTACCGGGCGCTCTATCGCGAGATCAACGCCGCGCCCGCGCCCGCGCCCGTCTGCGCGGGCTGGACGTTCTGCGATCCCGATCCCGACCGCGCGCGCGACATGGCGCGGAAGTACATCGGCGGCTACTGGGAGACGGTCCTCGACCACTACCAGTTCGCCGGCGATCACCTCGCGCACACCAAGGGCTACGAGTACTACGGCAAGTTCGCCGAGAAGCTGCGCACGTACGGGCAGGAGAGCGCGACGGACTTCTTCGTCGACCTGCAGGTGTGGGGCACGCCCGAGCAGTGCTACGCCAAGATCATGGACATTCGCTCCCGCGTGGGCAACGAGCACTTCGTCGGCGTGTTCAGCTACGCGGGCATGCCGTGGGAGGACGCCGAGCAGAACATGCGTCTCTTCGCGCGCGAGGTCGCGCCCGCCCTGCGCGCCGTGCCCGCCCTCGCCGGGGCGGCGGCATGACGAAGACCATCACGCCCGACGCGCTCGTCGAGCTCATGCGGAGCGCCGCGCCGCACGCGGTGCTGGATGTCCGCGAGCGCGGCGCCTACGAGCGCGGCCACATCTTCCGCACCACCTCGCTGCCGCGACGGCAGCTCGAGACGCGTCTGCCCGTCCTCGTCACCGCGCGCGCCACGCCGCTCGTGCTGGTCGACGAGGACGGCACGCTCGCCGCGCTCGCCCGACCGACGCTCACCGCGATGGGCTACACGGACGTGCGCGCGCTCGAGGGAGGCCTCGCGGGCTGGCGTCGCGCGTCGCGTCCGCTCGTGCAGGGCTTGAACGTGCCGAGCAAGGTGTTCGGCGAGCGCATGCTGCACGAGATGAAGACGCCCGAGGTGTCGCCGCACGAGCTCGAGGGCAAGATCCGGGCGGGCGCCGACATGGTGATCGTCGACTCCCGCACGCCCGAGGAGTACCACCGCGGCTGCATTCCGGGCGCGATCAGCGTGCCGGGCGGCGAGCTGGTCCTCCGCATCCCGGAGCTCGTCTCGCGCCCGGAGACGACCATCGTCGTGCACTGCGGCGGTCGGACACGGAGCTACATCGGCGCAGAGTCCGTGCGTGCAATGCGACTGCCGAATCCGGTGGTGGCGCTCAACAACGGGACGATGGGCTGGACGCTGGCGGGCCTGGAGCTCGAGCGCGGCGCGGAGCGGTGGGCGCCGCCGGTGACCGCGCGCGGCAGGGCGGCTGCGGCCGTCGTCGCCAAGCGCGTGGCCGACGAGCAGAAGATCCCGTTCATCGCTCCCGACGAGCTCCGCGCGCGCTGGGACCGGCGTGAGCGCGAGAACCTGTACGTGATCGACGTGCGCATGGCCGAGGAGTACCGGGAGGGTCACGTGGCGGGGGCGATGTGGGCGCCCGGCGGTCAGGCCGTGCAGGCCACCGACGACTACTTCGCGGTGCGTGCGGCATCGTACGTGTTCGTCGACGACGGGTTCGCGCGCGCCGTCATGACGGCGGCATGGATGCGGCGCATGGGCGTCCCGGACGTGGCGGTGCTCGCGGGCGGACTCCCGGCGTGGCAGCAGGCCGGCGGCGCGGTGAAGGTCGGGCGCGACGAGCCCATTCCGTTCGGCTACGACGCGGCCCGCGCGGCGGTTCCCACCGTGGCGCCGGGAACCTTCGCGGACGCCACCGTGCTCGACGTGGCGACGAGCGACGTCTACGCGGCGGGTCACGTGCCCGGGGCGGCATGGGTCTGTCGCAGCCGGCTCGAGCCCGTGGTGACGCGTCGACTCCCGGACCGTGACGAGCTGATCGTCGTCAGCTGCGGTGACGGTCGCGAGTCCACGCTGGCCGCGGCGACGCTGCGCGGACTCGGGTATCGCGACGTGCGCGTGCTCGACGGCGGCATGCGCGCCTGGGTCGCGGCCGGCCGGCCTGTCGAGGCGGGCATGACCGCGATGTGGGACGAGCCCGACGACGTGGTGCAGAAGCCGTACGAGCGCGGCCGCGCCGCGATGGAGGCGTACCTCAGGTGGGAAGAGGCGCTCGACATGGAGGGGGGGAGCCCGCACGCGCTCTTGCCACCGAAGACGGCGTGAGCGGCGGCGCGCTCGTCTCGACTGACTGGCTGGCGGCCCATCTCGACGATCCGCACGTGCGCATCGTCGACGCGACGTGGTACATGCCGCAGGCCGGTCGCGACGCGCGCGCGGAGTTCGTCGCGACGCACATCCCGGGCGCCGTCTTCTTCGACATCGACGCGGTCGCCGACACGACGACGTCGCTGCCGCACATGCTGCCCGAGGCCGAGACGTTCGCGCGCGCCGTGGGCGCGCTCGGCATCGGCGACGGCCACCGCGTGGTGGCGTACGGCGGCAAGCATCTCGTGGGCGCGGCGCGCGTGTGGTGGACGTTTCGCGTCTTCGGCC
>JBKPPN010000419.1:0-8038 GCA_046733575.1 Candidatus Methylomirabilota bacterium
GCGGGCACGCGACGGACCTTCGCCCGGAACGTGCTGACCGTGATCACCGCGGCCGATTCCCGGCTGTCGCTGCCCTCGCCCGACGCGCTCGCGGCGCCCGCGGTCGGCCGGATCGTCGTCGGCGATCCGCGCACGGTGCCCGCGGGCCAGTACGCCGAGGAGAGCCTGCGCACCCTCGGGCTCTGGACGGCGCTGCGCCCGAAGCTCGTGTTCGCGGAGAACGTGCGGCAGGCGCTGGAGTACGTCGCGCGCGGCGAGGTCGACGCGGGAATCGTCTACGCGACCGACGCGGCGGCGGCGGCGACGCGCGTGAAGGCGGCGTTTCGTCCCCCCGAGAGCTCGTACCGTCCCGTGCTCTATCCCGTCGCGGTGATCGCGGAATCGCGCCACGCCGGCATCGCCCGCGCCTTCATCGACCTGCTCGTGGGCGCGGAAGGCCAGGCCGTTCTCGCTCGCCTGGGATTCCAGCCGCCACCGCCCCGCTGACGTCGGCGCGTGAGCGCCGCGGCGCCGCCATCAGGCGCGGCGCTGCTGGATGGTCGTGAGGGCCCAGTTCACCGCGAAGACCACCACGAGCAGCATCACGGCCAGCGCGAGGGCGACGTCGAAGTTGCCCTTGCCCGTCTCGAGCACCATCGCCGTCGTCAGCGTCCGCGTCTGCCCCTTGATGTTGCCGCCCACCATCATCGACGCGCCGATCTCGGAGATGACCGCCCCGAACCCGGCCATCACGGCGGCGAGCATCGGAAGCCGCGCCTCGCGCAGCACGACCCACAGCATCTGCGGCCGCGACGCGCCCAGACCGTAGAGCTGAACCCGGAACGCCTCCGGCACGCTCTGGACCGCGGCCAGCGTGATGCCGGTGACGAGAGGCGCCGCGAGGACCGCCTGGGCGATCACGATGGCGGCCGGCGTGTAGAGGATCTCGAGACCACCGAGCGGACCGCTGCGCCAGAGCAGCATCGTGATGAACAGGCCGACCACGACGGGGGGCAAGCCCATCCCCGAGTTGACCGCGCTCACGACGAGGGCGCGGCCGGGAAAGCGACCGAGCGCCAGCGCAGCGCCGAGGGGAATGCCGACCACGAGCGCGATCAGCGTGGCGAGCGCGGACACCTGGAGGGAGAAAAGCAGGATGAGCCAGACCTCGGGATCGGAGAGAATCACGGCCGATGAAAGCTTACCTCGCGGTGTTCATCAGCGTCTTCCTGGCCGAGCTCGGTGACAAGACGCAGCTCGCCACGCTCGTCTTCGCGGCCAATCCGGACGTGACCCGGCTCGGTGTGTTCACCGCCGCCGCGGGAGCGCTGGTGGTGTCGACCGCCATCGCGGTGGGCGTGGGCACGGCCCTGGGCGAGTGGATCACGCCGGGGCAGCTCCGCACGGCCTCGGCGCTCGGCTTCATCGCGATCGGGGCGTGGATGCTGTGGCAGCGCTGAGGCGTCAGCCCTTCAGCGCGCGCTCCAGGCGCTGCATGAGCGTGTCGATCTCCGCGTGCTCCACCGCCGTGAGGGTCGGCCCGGGCGTGCGCGTGGCCGCCGAGCGCAGCGCGCCGCGACGGCGCAGGATCTCCTTGCGCACGGCGAGGCCGAAGCCCGGCTGCTGCTCGTAGCGCAGGATCGGCAGGTAGCGATCGTAGACGTCGTCCGCGCCGTCGGCGTCTGCCGTCACGAAGCGCTCGTAAACCTCGACCAGCATCTCGGGAAACGCGAATCCGGTCATGGCGCCGTCGGCGCCGCGTCGCAGCTCGAGCGGATAGTAGAGACCGCCGTTCCCCACGAGAATGCTCACGCGTCGTCGACGGCCGCGCGCCTCGTCGTCGCGGAGCCGCGAGAGCTTCGGCAACCCCGGACAGTCCTCGTGCTTGAAGACCACGATCTGCGGCTGCGTCTCGATGAGCCGGCCGATGGTCGGCACGCTCATGACCACGCCCGACTCCTGCGGATAGTCCTGCAGGCAGACCGGCACGTCCGCGCCGAGCGCCGCGCAGACGGTCGCGACGTACCGCTCCACCGCCTCCTCGCCCTTCAGCCCGGCGGTGGGCGCCACCATGACGCCCGCCGCGCCGAGTTCCATCGCACGGTGCGCGAGAGTGGTGAGGGCCGCGAGCCCGGGATTGCTGACGCCCACCACGACGGGCACGCGGCCGTTCACCCGCCCCAGCACGCGCGCCACGAAGGCCGTCGCCTCGTCCGGCATCAGCTTGGGCGCCTCGCCCATGAGGCCGAGGATGGTGAGACCGTGGACGCGTCGCTCCAGGTAGAAATCGACGAGCGCGTCGACGCTCTCCACGTCGAGCGCGCCGTCGTCGCGAAACGGGGTGGCCGAGATGACGAAGACGCCGCGCGCGTCCTCGGTGAGCCTCATCGGGTCAGGACCTGGCCGGGACGCCGATCGGTCATGCGCGCACCGTCGACGACCACGCTGCCGTTGACGATGACGTAGGGGATGCCGCTGGGATAGCGGTGCGGGTCGGCGTACGTCGACTGGTCCTGCACGGTGGCGGGGTCGAACACCGTCACGTCGGCCGCGTAGCCCGGCTGCAGCACGCCGCGGTCCTGGAGGCGCAGGCGCGTGGCCGGCATCCCCGTCATCTTGTGCACGGCGGTCTCGAGCGAGAGCAGCCGGCGCTCGCGCGCGTACTCTGCGAGGACGTGGGGGAAGGTGCCGTACGTGCGCGGGTGCGGCTTGCCCGGCTTCTCGCCGTCGCCCGCGAAGAGCGGGATCGAGTCGGAGCCGATCATCAGCGCGGGGTGCGCGATCACCTTGGCCACGTTCTCGATGCTCTGGCCGAAGCTCACCATCCCCACGGTGCAGCGCTGCTCGACGAGCAGGTTCATCAGCGCGTCGACGGGCGCCATGCCCGACTGTCGCGCGAGCTGGGCCAGGTTCAGCCCTTCCACCTCGCGCCGGCGACAGGAGGCGATGAACACCTGGTCGAAGCCGATCTCGCCCTGCGACACCGTGCGCCACCGCTCGCCGTCGACCAGGCACTCCTGCGCGATCCGGGCGCGCGTGGCGCGATCCGACAGCCGTTCGATCAGACGCGCCACGCCGCCCTCGTGCGACCACGCCGGCATCAGGTTGTCGAGCTTGGTGCTCCCCGCGTTGTACGGATAGACGTCGCCCGAGACGTCGACGCCGCGCGCCCGCGCCGCGTCGAACAGGCGCAGCGCGGCGTCGATCTTGGGCCAGTTCTCCTTGCCCGACGTCTTGACGTGCGACACCTGCACGCCGACGTCGCCCTCCTCGCCGATGCGGATGGCCTCGGAGATCGAGTCGAGAACCATCGATGATTCGCCACGCACGTGCGAGAAGTAGAGCCCGCCGCGACTGCGCATGGTGCGCGCGAGGGCGACGAGCTCCGCGGTGTCGGAGTACGCGCTCGGGGGATAGACGAGCCCGGTGGAGAAGCCGAAGGCGCCCGCCTCCAGGGCCTCGGCGAGCCCTCGCGCCATCGCGTCGACGTCGGCGCTCGACGCGGGACGATTCTCGAAGCCCATGGCCGCGATGCGAAGCGCGCCATGACCGACGAAGTGCGCGACGTTGACGGCGGGCCGGACCGCTCGCAGCGAATCGAGGTACTCGGCGAACGTCTCCCAGCGCAGATCGAGGCTGGCCCCGATGCCGCCCGCCCAGCCCTTCACGATGTCCTCCTGTCCGGGGCGAAGCGGGGCCTGCGAGAACGAGCACATGCCGACGACTTCGGTCGTCACGCCCTGGCGGATCTTCGACTCGGCGGATGGGCACGCGAAGTAGAAGAGATCGGAGTGCGAGTGCGCGTCGATGAACCCGGGCGCCACCAAGTGACCGGTGGCGTCGATGACGCGCTCCGCTTCGCCGGAGAGCGCGCGGTCGATGGCGGCGATGCGATGTCCGTCGATGGCCACGTCCGCCCGACGTCCAGGCGCCCCGGTGCCGTCGATGACCGTGCCGCCACGCACCAGCAGCGACCAGGCCATCGACTACTCCTCGATGATCGCGACCTTCTTCATGCGGTCGCCCTGCTTGATGCGGTCGACGTGCTCCATGCCGCTCGTGACCTTGCCGAAGACGGTGTACTGGCCGTCGAGGTGCGGGGTGGTGCCGTAGCAGATGTAGAACTGGCTCCCCGCGGAATCCGGATCCTGGCTGCGCGCCATGGCCACGCTGCCGCGGAGGTGCTTCTGCTTGTTGAACTCGGCCTTGATCGTGTAGCCGGGACCGCCCGTGCCGTTGCCCTTGGGATCGCCGCCCTGCACCACGAAGTCGGGCACCACGCGGTGGAACGTCAGCCCGTCGTAGAACCCCTTCCTGGCCAGCGTGACGAAGTTCTCGACCGTCTTCGGGGCGTCCTCGGGATAGAACTCCATGCGGATCTCGTTGCCGTTGTCGAGCGTGATGACGCCGGTCTGCTTCACACCTACCTCCTCAGCGCGAGACGATCTTGATCGACTTGATGCGGTCGCCCCGCTGGATGCGGTCGACCACGTCCATGCCCGAGACCACCTTGCCGAACACGGTGTACTGCCCGTCCAGGAAGTGCGCCGGCTCCCGCGTGATGTAGAACTGACTGCCCGCGGAGTCGGGGTCCGCCGCGCGCGCCATCGCGATCACGCCACGCTCGTGCTTGTGGCGGTTGAACTCCGCCTTCACCTTGTGGCCCGGCCCGCCCGTGCCGAGACGCGGATCGCCGGGCTTGAGCGTCTTCGAGAGCGGATCGCCGCCCTGCACCATGGGCGGGTTCTTCTCCACCCGGTGGAAGGTGGTGCCGTCGTAGAAGCCCTTGCTCGCCAGCGCGATGAAGTTCTCCACCGTCTTGGGCGCCTCGGCGGGAAAGAACTCGATGACGATGTCGCCCCCCTTCTCCATCGTGATGACCGCGTTCGGCGTGGCCGCGGACGGCTTGGCGTCCTGGGCGAAGACGACGGACGGCGCTGCGACGAGCGCGAGGGCCACGGCCCACAGGGCGGCGCGAGCGAGAGATCGGCGAGTCATGCGAGGACCTCCGGGAGTGATGGGACGAGACGCACGCGGCATTATACCCGTCGTCATGGCGGCCGTCGCACGACCGCATGGTACGATCGACGGATGCAGACACGCGACACCATCCGGAACATCGCGATCATCGCGCACGTCGACCACGGCAAGACGACGCTGGTCGACGCCATGCTGTGGCAGTCCGGGCTGTTCCGGTCGAACGAGTCGGTGCCCGAGCGAATCATGGACTCCATCGATCTGGAGCGCGAGAAGGGCATCACGATCATGGCCAAGAACACGGCCGTGACCTATCGTGGCATCCACATCAACATCGTCGACACGCCGGGCCACGCCGACTTCGGCTCCGAGGTCGAGCGCACGCTGACGCTCGTCGACGGCGTGCTGCTGCTCGTCGACGCCGCCGAGGGCCCGCTGCCCCAGACGCGCTTCGTCCTGAAGAAGGCGCTCGAAGCCCAGCTCCCGCCCATCGTGGTCATCAACAAGATCGACCGGAGCGACGCGCGACCCGCGGAGGTGCTGGACGAGGTCTACGACCTCTTCATCGACCTGGACGCCACCGAGGACCAGCTCGACTTCCCGGTGCTGTACACGAACGCGCGGACCGGCACCGCGACGCGTGACCTGAAGGAGCCGAGCACGACCCTCGAGCCGCTCTTCGAGACGATCCTCTCCACCGTGCCGGCGCCGACCGTCGACGAGACCATGGGACTGCAGTACCGCGTCGCCATGCTCGACTGGGACGACTACGTCGGCCGGCTCGTCATCGGGCGCATCGTGAGCGGCCGCGTCCGGCAGGGCGAGCGCGTGGCGGTGGTGCACCGCGACGGCGGCATCGAGTACGCCAAGGTCACCGTGCTCTACGGCTACGAGGGGCTGAAGCGCGTGGACATCGCCGAGGCGAGCGCCGGCGAGCTCGTGGCCATGGCCGGCATCGACGCCATCGAGATCGGCGAGACGGTCGCCGACGCCGAGGCGCCCGTCGCGCTGCCGCCCATCACCATCGACGAGCCGACGGTCTCGATGCTGTTCTCCGCCAACGTCTCACCGTTCGCGGGCAAGGAAGGCCGCTTCGTCACGTCGCCGCAGCTGCGTGAGCGACTGATGAAGGAGCGCCGCATCAACCCCGGCATCCGCGTCGAGGAGACGGACTCGCCCGATACCTTTCGCGTGTCCGGGCGCGGCGAGCTCCAGCTGGCGATCCTCATCGAGATGATGCGACGCGAGGGCTTCGAGCTCGAGGTGGGCAAGCCGGAGATCATCACGCACGAGGAGAACGGCCGGACGCTCGAGCCGATGGAGCACCTCGTCGTCGACGTGCCGGAGGAGCACATCGGCTCGGTGACGCAGAAGATCGGCCCGCGCCGCGGGATCATGACCAAGATGGTCAACCACGGGACCGGGCGCGTGCGTCTCGAGTACCGGCTGCCGTCGCGCGGGCTCATCGGCTACCGTACGGAGTTCCTCACCGACACGCGGGGCACCGGTCTGCTCAATCACATCTTCGACGGCTGGGACGTCTGGCAAGGCGACATCGCCCACCGTCAGAACGGCGCCCTCGTCGCCGACCGCGCCGGCCGCACCACCGCCTACGCCATCGATCACCTGCAGGCGCGCGGCACGATGTTCGTCAGCCCGGGCGAGCCCGTCTACGAAGGCCAGATCGTGGGCGAGAACGCGCGCGACAACGACATGGACGTGAACATCACCAAGGAGAAGAAGCTCACGAACATGCGTGCGTCGACGGCGGACGAGAGCATCAAGCTCACGCCGCCGCGTCTCATGAACCTCGAGCAGTGCCTGGAGTGGATCCGCGAGGACGAGCTCCTCGAGGTCACGCCGAAGTCTCTCCGCCTCCGCAAGCGCGCCACGGGCAATCGCCGCCGGTTCTGATCGCGCGCCGCGCCAGCGGGTGGTGCGCCGACGTCGCGATTGCTAACGTCACCGCGTGGAGGCGCTCGGTGACCGAAGCGTCGAGGTCCGGCGAGGCTGAGTCGCGCATGCCGGACACCACGGCGATCATCACCGCGTTGATCACGGACCGGCCGCTCTGCATGGACTGCGTCGTCAGCAAGTCGGGCAGCGCCTCGCGCATGGTCGAGGCCACGCTGGCCGCCATCGGCCACGTCCTCACGCTCCACCGCGACCCGCAAGCGCGCTGCCGCGCGTGCGGTCGCGTCGGCCTCGTCGTCTCGCTCGACCGGCCGCGCTAGCTGCCGCTTGTGATCCGTCTCCTTGGCGGCGGACGGGGGTGGAGGCGGGTCACCATTCCCCGCACACGCAGAATGAGGCCGCTCAACGTGGCGAGTGCGAAGTCCTCGGGCTACCACCGAAGCCACACACGGTCGTGGTCAGAGCCCCCACCCCGCCCCACGTCACTCGCCGCCCGTCCTCGCCTCGCGCTGACGATCGCGCGCGGAGTCAGCAACGCGGTCAGACGTCGACGGTTTCGCCCTCGCGCGCCGCGAAGCAGCGCATCGTGCCGCGCTGGGCGGCGATCAGGTCCTGGGCGTGCTTGACCATGTCGGCGACGACGTCGTCGGTGTGCATCGGGTCGTGGTGGAAGAGGGCGAGCGTGCGGGCGCGGGCGGCGAGGGCAACGCTGACGGTGGCGCTGAGCGGAGAGTGGCCCCAGCCGATCTTGGCCTTGTACTCGTCGTCGGTGTACTGCGCCTCGCCGATGTAGAGGTCGGCGTCCTCCACGAATCGGATGAGCTCGGTGTCGAGCTCGGCGCCGTAGCGACGTCCGGCCTCGCCGCGTCCGCCGAGCGACGGAAGCGTGTTGCGATAGGGCTCGTGATCGGTCGCGTAGACGATCGTCTTGCCGTCGTGCCGGACGCGATAGCCGAGCGCCATGCCGGGATGGTTCAGGTAGCAGCCGGAGACCGTCACGTCGCCGATGTGGAAGTCGTCGCCGCGGAACTCCGTCGTGGTGAGGGACGCGGCGAGGTCGCCGAGCGCGACGGGGAAGTAATCGGGATCCATCAGGCCGCGGAGGAGCTTCTCGAGCGAGCGGCGTTGCCCGGAGGCGCCGTAGACGTTGAGGCCGACCGTGCTCACG
>JBKPPN010000420.1:0-6669 GCA_046733575.1 Candidatus Methylomirabilota bacterium
TGCTGGTGAGCGGCTACGAGTGCCTGGGACGCCGGGCACGGCGCGGCGACAGCGCCCTGCGTCGAGTCTAGACGCCGGCCTTCGCGGGCACTCCGGCAGCCGCCGCCTCGCCGTGCCCGTTGGTGGCCACGTCGCACGCGCCCGCGGCGCCCTCGCGATGGATCGAGAGATCCGTGATGGTGGGCGACGTGCCGCACAGCGGGCACTTCGGATCGCGACGCAGCTTCACCTCGCGGAAGCGCATGCCGAGCGCGTCGTACGTCAGGAGACGGCCGATGAGCGGGTCGCCGATGCCGAGGAGGAGCTTCACGGCTTCGGTGGCCTGCACCAGCCCGATCACGCCTGGGAGCACGCCCAGGACCCCAGCCTCGCTTCAGCTGGGCACGAGGCCCGGTGGCGGAGGCGTCGGGTAGAGGCACCGGTAGCAGGGCCCCTGATTCGGCGCGAAGACCGTCGCCATGCCCTCGAACTGGAAGATCGAGCCGTGGACGTTCGTCTTGCCCGCCAGGTAGCAGGCGTCGTTCACGAGGTACCGCGTCTCGAAGTTGTCCGAGCCGTCGACGACGAGGTCGTAGTCCTTGATGACATCCATCACGTTGTCGACGGTGATGCGCATCGGCAGCGGGACGACGTTGACGTCCGGGTTGAGTGCCTTCAACGCCCGCGTCCCGGATTCGACCTTGGGCTTGCCGACGTCCGCCGTGGTGTGGAGGATCTGGCGCTGGAGGTTCGTGATGTCGACGACGTCGCCGTCCATGAGGCCCAGCGTGCCGACGCCCGCGGCGGCGAGATAGAGCGCGGTGGGCGAGCCCAGCCCGCCCGCGCCGATCAGCAGGACCTTCGAGCGGAGCAGCTTGCGCTGGCCCTTCTCGCCCACCTGGTTCAGCAGGAAGTGCCGGCTGTAGCGCTGGATCTGGTCGGCGTTCATCGGGACGTCGCGCACGGTGGGGAAACCCGACTGCGCCCACTTCTGGTACCCGCCCTGCAGGTTGATCACGTTGGTGTAGCCCAGGTCGCGCAGGACCTTGGCCGCCAGCATCGAGCGCAGCCCCGTCTGGCAGTACAGCACGACGGGCGTCGTGGGATCGGGCACCGCCGCGCCGATGCGGAACTCGAGGAAGCCGCGGCTGATGTTCGAGGCGCCCTCGATGTAGCCGTCGCGGTACTCGTCGGGATCGCGCACGTCGATGACGGTCACCGGCTCGCCGGATCTCATCCGGCGCTGCACGTCCGCGGGCCCCTCCTCGGGGATGATCTGCCGCGCGTCGCCGAGCATCTCTTTCAGTGTCTTCATGGGGCTGTTATTATCGCAAGAATTCAAAGACCTCGCGATGAAAGGCATCATCCTCGCCGGTGGTTCCGGAACACGGCTGTACCCGCTCACCCGAGCGGTGTCGAAGCAGCTCGTTCCGATCTACAACAAGCCGATGGTCTACTACCCTCTCTCTACGCTGATGCTGGCCGGCATTCGCGAGATTCTCGTGATCACCACCCCGTGGGACCGTGCCGGCTTCGAGCGTCTCCTCGGCGACGGCGCGCATCTCGGTCTGTCCATCACGTACGCGGAGCAACCGAGCCCCGACGGGCTGGCGCAGGCCTTCGTGATCGGACGCCGATTCATCGGGAGCGGGCCGGTGGCGCTCGCCCTCGGCGACAACGTCTTCTACGGCCACGGCTTTCCCGAGACGCTGCAGGCGGCGCGCGGGCGGACGAACGGCGCCACGATCTTCGCGTACTGGGTGCGCGACCCCGAGCGCTACGGCGTGGTGGAGTTCGACGAGCACGGGCGCGCCGTCAGCGTCGAGGAGAAGCCCCTCAAGCCGCGCTCGCCCTACGCGGTGACCGGGCTCTACTTCTACGACAACCGTGTCGTCGACATCGCGGCGGCCCTGCGCCCATCCGCGCGGGGCGAGTACGAGATCACCGACGTGAACGCCGCGTATCTCGAGGCGGGCGCGCTGCACGTCGAGCGGCTGGGACGCGGCGTGGCGTGGCTCGACACGGGCACGCACGAGGCGCTCCTGCAGGCGTCGACCTTCATCCAGACCATCGAAGAGCGGCAGGGCCTGATGGTCGCGTGCGTGGAGGAGATCGCCTACCGCATGCGCTACATCACCGCGACCGACCTCGTGCGCATCGCGGACCCGATGAAGAACAACTCGTACGGGCGGTATCTGCTCTCACTCCTCGAGTCCGACGTCTAGGGCGGTGAGGCGAGCGTGAAGCTCGTCGTCACGGGCGGCGCGGGGTTCATCGGCTCGAACTTCATCCGCCACGTGCTGACCACGCATCCCGAGGACAGTGTGGTCAATCTCGACAAGCTCACCTACGCGGGGAACCTCGCCAACCTCGCCGACGTGAGCGACTCGCCGCGCTACCGCTTCGTGCACGGCGACATCTGCGACGCGGCCGTCGTGCGCGACGTGCTCGGCGGCGCCGACGCGCTCGTGAATTTCGCGGCGGAATCGCACGTCGACCGCTCGCTCGTCGAGCCCGACGCCTTCCTGCGCACCGACGTGTTCGGCGTCTTCACCCTCCTGGAGGCCGTGCGCGAGCTGCGGACGCCGCGCTTTCTCCACGTCGGGACGGACGAGGTGTACGGCAGCGTGGCGGTGGGCTCGTCGCGCGAGACCGACGCGGTGCGTCCGCGCAACCCGTACTCCGCCTCGAAGGCGGGTGGCGATCTCCTCGCGCTGGCGTACTGGGAGACGCATCGGGTTCCCATCGTCGTCACGCGCTCCTCGAACAACTTCGGGCCCTACCAGTACCCCGAGAAGGTGATCCCGCTCTTCATCACCAACGCGCTCGACGATCAGCCGCTGCCGCTCTACGGCGACGGACGCAACGTCCGCGACTGGCTGTACGTGCTCGACAACTGTGCGGCCATCGACCTCGTCCTCCGCAAGGGGCAGGACGGGGAGATCTACAACATCGGCGGCGGCAACGAGATCGAGAACATCGATCTCACCCGGCGGATCCTGCGCCTGCTCGGCAAGCCGGACTCGCTGATCACGCCGGTCACCGATCGCGCCGGCCACGACCGGCGCTACTCGCTCGACTCGACGAAGGCGCGCGAGCTCGGCTGGACGCCTGCGCACCGGTTCGACGACGCGCTCGCCGACACCGTGTCGTGGTACCGTGCTCGGACCTCGTGGTGGCGCCCCCTCAAGTCCGGGGAGTTCCGCGCCTACTACGAGCGTCAGTACGGACACCGCTGATCCGACGGGAGGATCCATGAGCCGTCGTCTCGCGCTCGCGCTCGCCGTGACCGTCCTCCTCGCCGCGAACGTCGGCGCCGCCGTCCCCAGGCCGCCCGCGCCACGACTGCATCCACGCGACGTCTCGGCGCTTCCGACGTACGTGCGGCGCGTGGAGCCCGCGCTGCTGAGCCTCGACGTCAAGGCGTCGCCGCAGGCGGCGTCGAGCGCCCGCCTGGGCGCGCGACGCTCGGCCACCGCGATCGTGTTCGACGAGCGCGGCTACGCGGTCACGGTGAGCTACGCGCTCGTCGACGCGGTGAGCGTGGCCGCCCGCATGCGCGACGGCTCCAGCGTCCCCGCCCGCGTGGTGGGCCTCGATCTCGAGAGCGGTCTCGGCGTGGTCCAGCTGGAGGGCGCGGCACCGTGGCGCGCGGCGGCCTTCGGCGAGTCGCGCGACGTACCGACCGGGTCGCTCACCGGCACCGTCGGCGTCGACTCCGACAACGATCTCGTCTGGGTCACGAGCACGCTCCGCAGCGTGCGTCGCTTCTCCGCCGCGTGGGAGTACATGCTGGACCGTGGATTGCTCGTGGGGCCCTCCACGGCCTCGTGGAGCGGCAACGCGGTCGTCAACGATCGCGGCGAGGTGATCGGGATCGCGTCGCTGCGCCTGGGCGAGGAGCCGTACGTCAACATGGCGATTCCGGCGGAGGCGCTCACCGCGGTCAAGGACGAGCTCATCGCGGCGGGACGCGTGGTGAGCCGCCGTCCCCGTCCATGGCTCGGGGTGTACACGTCGACAGAGCACGGGGGCGTGGTCGTCGACGGCTTCGCCAGCGCCGGTCCGGCTCGCACGTCGGAGTTGCGCGAGGGCGACCACATCGTGCGCGTCAACGACGTGGCGGTGCGGTCGCAGGAAGAGTTCTACGAGCAGCTCTGGCTGGCACGACCCGGCGACGTCATCCGTCTCGCGGTGCGCCGCGCCGACGGCGTGACAGTCATTCCGGTGCCGTCGATCGATCGCTACCGTCTGTACCGCGCGCCCGGCAACTGAAGTAAGCTGCCCCGCATGAAGGGCGCCGCGGACACATACCAGGGTCGCGGCCTGATCGCGGATCCGATCCACCAGTACATTCTCTACACACGACCGGGCGCGATCCCCGGTGAGGCCACCGAGCAGGACCTGATCGACACGCCGTGGGTGCAGCGCCTGCGGCGGATCCCGCAGCTGCAATCCGCGCGCTGGGTCTTTCCCGCCGCCGAGCACAGCCGCTTCCAGCACTCGCTCGGCGCCATGCACCTGGCGGGACGCTTCGCCGAGCAGCTGTATCCGTCGCTGCGCGCCGTGTTTCCCGACGCCCCATCGGCGGGCCTGATCGAGGAGCTGCTGCGCATGGCCGGTCTGCTCCACGACGTGGGGCACGGCCCCTTCGGCCACTTCTTCGACGACAACTTCCTCGTCGACCAGGAGCTGACGCACGAGCTGGTCGGCCAGCGCATCATTCGCGAGGAGCTGGGCGACATCCTGCGGGGCCTGCGTCGCAGTCCGCACGCCGCCTTCAACGCGGACGAGCGCATCGACCCGGAGTGGATCTGCTACCTGATGGGCAAGGGCTACACGCATCCGCTCGAGCACCACCCACGCTGGCTGCCGCACCTGAAGCCGCTGCTCTCCGGTGTCTTCACCGCCGACAACATGGACTACGTGCTCCGTGACTCGTACATGTGCGGGGTGGCCGTGGGCCCGATCGACATCGAGCGGATCATGTACTACTCGTTCTTCAGCGAGGAGGGACTGACCCTCGACCGCGCGGGACTCCAGGCCTTCGTGATGTTCCTGAACGCGCGGTTCTACATGTACACGAACGTCTATTACCACCGCACCACGCGCGGCATCGACCTCCACCTGAAGGAGATCTTCCGCGACACCATGCGCATCGCGTTCCCCTACGACCTGCGCAAGGAGCTCCACCCCTATCTCCATCTCACCGAGTGGACGCTGCTCGAGGAAGTCGGACGCTGGCACGACGCGGCGGATCCCGAGCGGATCGCGCTCGGCGCGGAGTGGCGGCACATCCTCGATCGCCGGCTCAAGTGGCGGATGTCGCACGAGGTCGTCCTGGATCAGTTCGAGGCCAAGCGGGGGCACGGATTTCTCGACGCGGAGACGGTCGAGCGGCGCGTGCGATCGTTCCTGCCCGCCGCCCTCCGGAACTTTCCCTTCCGCATCGACATGGCGCTCCAGGATCCGCGGCCCCTCAATCCGCTCAAGATGGACGATCGGCAGCTCTACGTCTATGACGGCAGCACCCAGCGCGTGGCCAAGGAACCGCTCGCGGAGATCCTCAAGTACCTGCCGGGCAAGGTCGCACAGTGCCGGATCTTCGCGTCGACGCACGAGCACGACGGCGCGCTCGCCACGGCGCTCGAGCGTGCGCTGGCCGAGGAGCCGCCGTCGATCGTCACGAACGTCTGAGATTCGCGCCGGGGCGGTCTGCGTCGCGCGCCGTCTGCGCGCACGAGGCACTGCGGGACTCGGCGGCTACGCGCCGAAGATCACGCGGGTGCCCGTGGACGGCAACACCAGCTTGCTGGGCATGGTCCGCTGGATGGCGGTGATCGTGTTCCAGCCGGTGCAGGGCATGGGGAGGACGTAGTCGGGGTCCAGCCTTCTGAGGGCGTCAACGGTCTTCTCCACGATGACGTCGGGGGCGGGGCCGAGGTGGAAGCCGCGGACGATGGCGTGGAGCTCGGTGATTCCGGTCACGTTCTGGATGTGGCGGATGGAGTTGATGACCCCGGCGTGGCCGCACGAGGTGATGATCACGAGGCCGCGGTCCTTGACGTCATACGGCTTGCGCCTGCCCTCGCTCAGACGAGCGACCTCGGGGAGGGCGCCGTAGTGGTCGGCGTGGCCGTGACTCAGGATGAAGGCATCGGCCTTCGTCGCGTCGACCCGCAGCGCGGCGTAGTTGTTGAGCAGGTTGCCCTGGGTGAGCGCGAAGTCGAGCAGGACCTCGCGCCGCTCGCTGCCACGCACGGACTCCAGGTGATAGCCGAGGCCGTGCTCGGCCAGGAGCGAGGTCTGGCCGGGCGGAGCGGCGTGCGCTGGACGTTGAGGTCGCCGATGTTGCCGCCGCGCGCACAGATGTCGTCCACGTTGTCGACGACGTTGGTCATCACGAGGCGGTCGACGCGCGGGATCGAGGTCTGCGCCAGCGCGCGACCGAGGGGCGGCAGTCCGCCCACGGCGAATGCGGCGCTCGCAATGGCGCCGAGCTTCAGGATGTCACGACGCTCCATGGACGCCTCCCACGGCGCGACGACGGCGACGGCACGGTCAGATCCTACGATAGGCGGCGGGATCGGCGAGCCCGAGATCCCGGAAGCCTTTCAGACGGAGCTGACACGCGTCACACCGGCCGCAGGCCGCGCCGTCAACGGCGGCATCGTAGCAGCTGACCGTCAG
>JBKPPN010000421.1:0-11994 GCA_046733575.1 Candidatus Methylomirabilota bacterium
GTTCAGCACGGGCGCGTTCGCGATCGACGTGCCGACGCCGTAAGCGTCCACGACGGGATTGAGGCGGAGGATCTCGTACTCGTCGATCCCACCCGACGCGATGATCTTGACGTGGCCGTAGCCGCGCAGCGCCAGCTCCCAGCGCACCTCCTCGATGATGCGATAGAGGTCGCCGCGGCGAGACGAGGGCGTGTCGAGCCGCACCGCGTAGAGGTCCTTGCCGAGGGCTTCCGCCACGCGCAGCGCCTCGAACTTCTCGTCCTGCAGCGTGTCGATCAGCGCGACGCGACGGACCTTCGGATCGATCACCTCGTCGAACGCCTTCAGCGCCTCGACCGTGTCGCCGATCATGAGGACCAGCGAGTGCGGGATGGTCCCCATCGGGTCGGCCTCGATCAGCTCCGCCGACTTGGTGACGGCCACGCCGTCGCAGCCGCCCACGAACGCGTTGCGCTCGATCATGGGCGCGAGCGTCGGATGCATGCGCCGCGCCCCGAAGGAGATGACCTGTCGCTCCCCTGCCGCCTTCTTGCATCGCGCGGCCTTCGTGGCGATGCCGGAGGCCTGGCAGATCAGGCCGAGGATGGCCGTCTCGTACTTGGCCCAGTCGACGTAGGTGCCCTCCAGGGTCAGGACGGGATGGTAGGGCTCGAAGATCGTGCCCTCGTCCATGGCCCGCACATCGACCGGGACGTCCTCCAGCAGGCCGGCCACTTCCTCGATCCCGGCCAGGATGCCCCACTGCCACTCGTCCGGGAGGCTCTTGACGTACACCTCCGCCTTGACGCGCTTTCGGTCGTTGCGCGCGGTGAGGATCTCGACGGTGCGGTCGAAGTAGACGTCGGAGATGTCACCACGCTTGATGTCGGCGTCGGAGGCGGTGTGAAACCTGCGCTTCGGAGTCTCGGCCATCCCTGGGGACCTCGGGCGCGCGTCTCGGGCGCGCGACTTGGGCACGCCTCTCAGGCGTTCGTCACGCCCGTCGGGCGTGTGCTTCACGCCGCCTGGGGCACGTTGTGCAGGCCGTCATGCGCGCCGGTAAGTTGGCGAATTCTGGCAGATGGGACGCAACGTGTCAAACCACGCACGCCCCCGGCGTCGGCGAAGGTCACCGCTCGCGCGTGGAACGATCGGCGCCTCGTCCGCGGTCGACACCGAGACGCTCTCCGGAGATGTGCACCAGGCCGCCGACGACGTCGGATCCGGGCACTGCGCTCACGGCGTGAGGTACCGCTCCAGGACGGCGCGGAACTCGGGCGGCACGGTCACGCCGCCCAGGAGCTCGCCCGTCTCCGGGATGTACGGGCGCTCGAAGGCGGTGCCGTCTGTGAGCCAGATGGTCAGCCAGTAGCGCGCGTCACCGGCGGGCGGCGCTTGCGGGCGCCGCGCGGGCGCGCGAACCATCATCGCCACGAGCGCGTCGACGTCCGCCGGAGCGCTCACGGCGGCGGGCGTGTGCACCGTCGGCGCGGTGAGCGCGCCACGCTGCACCTCGATCGCGCGCACCTTGCCGGCGATGGGCCAGAGATCGGCGCCCAGCTTGGCGCGCGGGTTCCGCCAGGCCTGGTAGAGGAAGATCCGGTCCCGCCACACCGCGGCCAGCCGGAAGGTCGTCCGATATCCGCGGACCGCGTACACGCGCGTCCCCGCGGGGAGGAACGCGGCCGAGGCGTCGGTGCCGTACGGGCAGCCGCGGACGTCCTCGCCGAACGAGCACTCCACGGTGGCGAAGTCGGTCCCGAGGTCGTCACGCGTCAGCGCGCGGCCCGGCTCCTCCGGCCAGCGCAGGTAGTCGATGCCATCGAACGTGATGTAGTCGAAAATCGCGGAGGCGGCCGCCGGCGCGGCGGCCGCCAGCGTGAGCGCGAGCCCGAGAGCGAGCGCGATCACGACCTGCGGCTGGACCGCGCCGCGCGACGTCCCCGGCGCGTCACAGGTTCAGCGATCTCAGATACGAGCGGAACTCGGTGTCGAGGTCGGGGCGGGCGAGCGCGAATTCGACGGTCGCCTTGAGGAAGCCCAGCTTGTCGCCGGTGTCGTACCGCTTGCCCTCGAACTCGACCGCGTACATCGGACGCTGTGTGCGGAGCGCCCGGAGCGCGTCGGTGAGCTGGATCTCGCCTCGCGCGTCGGCCGCGGTCCGGCTCAGGATCTCGAAGATGTCGGGCGTCAGCACGTAGCGGCCGATGATGGCGAGGTCCGACGGCGCGTCCTGGGCCTTCGGCTTCTCGACGAGATCGGTGATCTCCCACACGTTGCCGGCCTTCGGCGTGCCGGCGATGACGCCGTACTGATGGATGCGGTCGCGCGGCACCCGCTCAACCGCGATGACCGGGCCGTCGTACTTGTCGTAGACCTCGAGGAGCTGCTGCATGCAGGGCTTGAGACCGAGCTCGGGCGGACCGACGATATCGTCGCCCAGGAAGACGGCGAACGGCTCGTCGCCCACGACCGCGCGCGCGACGAGGATGGCGTGACCGAGACCAAGCGGCTCCTTCTGCCGGACGTACGACACCTGCGCCATGTCCGAGATGGTCTTGATCTGGGCCAGCTCGTCGAACTTCTTGCGATCGTTGAGGTAGTACTCCAGCTCGAAGGCGGCGTCGAAGTGATCCTCGATGGCCCGCTTGTGCCGGCCCGTGACGATGACGATGTGGTCGATCCCCGAGTCGACGGCTTCCTGCACGACGTACTGGATCGTCGGCTTGTCGACGATCGGGAGCATCTCCTTGGGCTGGGCCTTGGTGGCGGGGAGGAACCGGGTGCCGAGACCGGCGGCGGGGAACACGGCCTTGCGCACGCTCATGAGACGACTCCTTACGAGGCGCCGATACGCCAGCGCTCCCGATCGAACGCATCCTTGATCCGACGTCGGAGATCGACCTCGGCGTCGGCGCGGCGGGCGGGGTCAACCTTCGCAACCAAGCGGAGCACCATGTCGTCGCCGCTGAACTTCATGATACCTTGCGCCTCTGGCTTCTCCAGGGCGGCGCCCGTCTCCGTCGCCCACTCCGCCCCGACCCGTCGCAGGACGTCGAGCGCGCGCTCCACCGGGACGTCCTTCGACACGCCGACGTCGAGCATCACGCGCGCCCACCCCGCGCTGAAGTTGGTGAACGAGGTGAGCTCGCCGTTGGGGATCACGCGGAGCGCCCCGTCGGGCAGGCGAAGCTTGGTCACGCGGATGCCGATGGCCTCGATCGTCCCGCGGTGCGGCCCCGCCTCCACCGTGTCCCCCACCGCGATGAGCCCCTCGAACAGGATGAAGAACCCCGTGATGATGTCCTTGACGAGCGACTGGGCGCCGAGACCGATGGCCACGCCCACGACACCGGCCGAGACGAGCAGGGCGCGCACGTCGACGCCCAGCTCGCGCAGCACGGTGACGAGCAGGACGAAGCCGAAGAACCAGTGCGTGAGGTTCATCAAGAGCGACACGAGCGTGCGCGACCGGACGAGGTGGAAGGGGCTGACGTCGACGCCGGGGCGGGGCGTGAGCCAGCGGTCGAGGAAGCGCAGGATGAACCGGTAGGCGATGAAGAGCGCCGCCACGGTGACGACGATCGTGAAGACGCGCGCCACCATCGGCGCGATCTCGGGATCGATGCGTGTCAGCCGCTGCAGGACCGCGGCGACCTCGGTCTCGACGTTCATGCGGACCGGGAGGATGCGCCGGCCTCGGCGCGACGGGCACGCCGGCGTCGGATGAGGCCGAGCGCGACGATGTAGGTCGCCGTCCCGGCCACGAGGCCCACCACGGTGGTGCCGATCACGAGCGCGAGCGAGATATCGGGCAGCACGCTCACCAGGTCGTGCAGGGACACGCGCAGGGGCAGCCCGAACAGCAGCGCCAGGGACTCGGCCTCACGATTCCTGACGTGGGTCAGCACCCACGCCCCGATCTTGAGCGCGCCGGCGTAGAGGAACGGGGCGAACCACGGGAGGTTGAGCCACGTGCCGAGCACCGTCGCCGCCTTGTTCAGCCGCGCCACGCTGGCGACGAGGAGCGCGAGAACGGTCTGCGCACCGTAGAGCGGCGTGCAGCTGATGAAGACGCCGACGGCGAGCGCGAGGGCCAGGCGCCATGGCGGATCGTCGAGGTGCAGGAGCGCACGAAGGCGATCAAAAATCTTCACGATGGCAACAGTTTACTTGACACCTCGCGGAGCCGAAACGTATCATTCGCCGAGCTTCGCGCAGGTGGGCTTCCGATGACGCCGAGAACCGCACGCAGTACCGTCCTGGTGATCGCCTTCATGGCCGTCTTCGCCGCCGGCGTCGCCGTCCATCTCCTCTGGCCGCGCGGCCCCGTCCCGTCTCCGGCCGCGGCGCCCGAGGGTCAGGCCGACGCGCTCCAGTCGGCGTTCGTCGGCGTGGCCAAGCGGGTTCGCCCCGCCGTCGTCAACATCGGGACGATCCAGGTCGCGCAGCGGCGCCGGACGCCGTTCGCACCGGGACAGAGCGACGACCCGTTCTTCAAGGACTTCTTCGACCAGTTCTTCGGCAACCAGGGCCCCGGCGGTGGCGGCGGCGAGTTCCGTCAGCCCGGCCTGGGCTCGGGCGTGATCATCGACAAGCGCGGCTTCGTGCTCACGAACTTCCACGTCGTGAAGGGCGCCGACGGCGTCACCGTGAAACTCAGCGACAAGCACGAGTTCCGAGGCCGCATCGTGGGCGCCGATCCCAAGACGGACCTCGCCATCGTGAAGTTCGACCCGGATCACGAGCTCACGCTGGCCACCCTCGGCAACTCCGATGCCCTCCGCGTCGGCGAGTGGGCCATCGCCATCGGCAACCCCTTCGGACTGGATCAGACCGTGACGGTCGGGGTCATCAGCGCCACCGGACGGTCGGACGTCGGCATCGCGACCTACGAGAACTTCATCCAGACGGACGCCTCGATCAATCCGGGAAACTCGGGCGGCCCGCTCGTGAACCTGCACGGCGAGGTCATCGGGATCAACACCGCGATCGTCGCGAGCGGCCAGGGCATCGGCTTCGCGATCCCCGCCAACATGGTGAAGCGGATCGTGGCCCAGCTGATCGACCGCGGCAAGGTGACGCGCGGCTGGCTCGGCGTGTCGGTGCAGCCGATGACGAAGGACCTGGCGGAATCGCTCGGGCTGACCGACACGCGCGGTGCCCTCGTCGCTCGCGTGTACCCGAAGAGCCCCGCGTCAGCCGCCGGCCTCGCCCAGAACGACGTCATCGCGACCTTCGACGGGACGTCCGTCGACGACTACCACCACCTCCAGCGCCTCTCCGCCGAGGCCGAGGTGGGCAAGTCCGTCACCCTCGACGTGCTCCGCAAAGGCGTCAAGAAGACCGTCACCGCCACCATCGCCGAAGCCCCCGACGCCGACCGCCCATCACCGCGGTGATTCTCGGAGGGCGACTTCGCCCCCTCCGACGGTCGTCGCGCGCCGTCGGCGCGCTTCACGTGGCGCGGAGACACTGCGACGTCTCCGCGCCAGCGCGAATCTACGCGACGAAGGGGGGAATGGGCGGGACGTCGAGCTGCTGGGTGCGGACGTCGCGGACGCCGGAGACCTTGCGCGCGACCTCGACGGCGCGGTCCAGCGCCGCGGTGCCCTCGAGCGTGACGATGCCGTCCTCGGCCTCGACGCCGATGCGGTAGCGCCGCGTCTCGGGATGCGTGGCCAGCGCGACCTGGACGCGCGACACGAGCGCGCGCGCGCAGACGACCCGTCGCGACGCATCCGAGGTGGTGAGCTCGGGGCGGCGCGCCGCGCTCTCGATCATGTGCACGGCGGCGTCGACGGTGAGGTGCTCCATGTTGACGGTGATGTCGTACAGGGCGGGATCACCGAGATCGACCTCGTAGAGGTAGCGCATGCGGCCGTTCTTCTCGGCGTCGTCACGCCGGACGAAGTCGGCGGCCGCGCGCTGGTTCGGCGTCTCGCCCGTCATGTCGGCCGAGCGCTTGATCCACTGGCGCACGCGCTGCTCGAACGGCGCGATCACGCGCACGCGGAGCACGTGCGGGATGCCGCGCAGCAGCCACTGCCCGCCGCGTCCCATCAGCACCGCGTTGTCCATCTCGGCGAACTCGAGCAGCGTCGTCTGCAGCACGGTGATGTAGTGCCGCGTCTCGGTGTCGAAGCGCTCGAACAGGGTGGGTTTCGACTCGTCGAGGTGTGAGAGCTTCTCCTGCGCGAGGCCGTAGCGGCGCACGGCGTCGAGCAGCAGCTCGTGGTCGACGTAGCGGTAGCCGAGGCGCTGCGCCAGTCCCATCCCGATGTCGGGTCCGCCCGCTCCCATCTCGTGGGAAATCGTGATGACCGCCATGGCTCACCCCCGCCGGTATTTTTCCTTCAGGGCCGCCGGTGCAATCGCGATGCGCTTGCCGGCGACGTCGTCCAGGATGTAGACCTCGTCCGCGAGCGACCCGCTCGAGAACACCTCGAAGACGCCGAGCGCGGCCTCGAGCGTCTGCTCCGGGTGACTCGCCATCAGCTCGTCGACCGCGGCGCTCGCGAGTCTCACCGTCGCCCTGCCTCCCCGCCGAAAGTGTCCTGCAGCCTACGTCAGCCGGTACCCGCGAGCAAGGCGCGCCGCGCGTCAGCTCACGCGTCGATGGACGACCCGCTCGAAGCGGTCGAGGGTCTCGGCGGCGTCACCAATCGACCGCGCTTCGAGCGCGGGCACGAAGGAGTAGGCCGGCCACGGTCCCGTCGGTACCACGGCCACGCCCGCCGCGCGCGACGCGATCGGCGCGATGCGGGTCAGGAAGTCCGACACCTCGACGCGCGGCACGAGGAAGGCCACCGAGGCGGCCGCGTTGCTGCCCGTGCCGTGCACGCGATACCGCCAGTCGTCGACCCCGGCGCGCGCCACCAGTCGCTCCCCCAGGGTCTCCAGGTGTGCGAGGCGTCGGACGTCGCGCGCGTCCGGCCCCGTGCGGACCGGCGGCAGGTCGAGGCGGAGCAGCTTGACGTTCATCTCCACGCAGCCGCGCACCTTGCTGAGCGCCGTTCGCAGCAGCGCGGCGTGAGTGGCGAGCCAGGCATCGCTCTCGGGGCCGGGCAGCGCGGTGCCGAAGGGAAACGGCAGGATCGCGTCGGCCTCCATCAGTGACGTGACGACGTCGTGATGCGCGGCGAGCGTCTTGGGCGTGGGGGCCGGTACCGTGCCGAGGCGGCTGCGCACGACGAGGAAGTCGTGGCTGCGGGTGGCTTCCACGGCGCCGCCGACGAGGCCCGGCGGGCGATCGGCCCACGCGCGAGGCAGCCCGTCGACGATCGCGTAGAAGTAGTCCTGCATCGTCATCGGGTTCCTCCCGCCCCGGTGTGGGCGGCGGCACCGGTCACGGATCTTTCGAGGACACCCGGGAGCCTACGGACGGCGGCGAACGACGTCAAGCGCTTATAATGACGCGGTCGATGCTGGGTTGGCGCCGGTGGTCACTCCTGGCTCTCCTCATCGTGCTGGCGTCGCTGTCGCTGACCAGGGCTGGCGCGGCCCCCGCTCCCCTCGCCCTCCCGGAAGGAATCCCTCCCGACGAGCGAGCGCGTCTGATGCGCGTGGCCGAGAGCGCGGCGGTGTCGACGCAGGTCGACGCGGAGCCCTTCGTCTCACGGCCCGCGGTGTTCGAGTACCTCCTGGATCATCCCGAATTCGCGACCCACGTCACGCAGGCCCTGAAGCTTGCGCGCTACCGGATCTGGAGCACTCCCGCCGGCCTGTTCCTCGACGACGGCTGGGGAGCGACGGGCCAGTTCCACGTCGTCTATGCCTCGCGCGGCACACGCGTCATGCATGCGATCGGCCAGTACAAGCCGAAGGCGTTGCCGGGTATCAAGGGACAGGCCGTCGTGATGCTGGCGTACGGTTTCAAACCCGGTCCCACGGGGGACGTGGTGACGAGCACCGTCACCGGGTTCGTCAAGCTCGACAGCCCCGTCATGGCGTTCGCGACCCGTCTCGCCAGCAGCGTGGCGCAGGCGAAGGCCGACACCGAGGCACACCGGCTGATGCGCGTCTTCGCCCGGGTGAGCCGGGCCGTGCAGGACGATCCCGCCGGCGTCTACGCGCGACTGCGCCAGCGCCCCGAGACCCCGCCGCGCGAGCTCGAGGAGTTCGCCCGCCTCCTGCACCTGCGGTAGGAGTGTGTCTCGGTGACCCGAGGGGCGGCGCGGCGTGGCCGCGCCGTCTCCGAGCCGGGGGGCATGGGGGGCGTCGGACCCCCCATGTCGGTGAAAATGTGTCTCGCTAACCCGAGGGGCGGCGCGGCGGGGCCGCGCCGGGTCCGAGCCGGGGGGCGTGGGGGGGCATCGGGGCGCCCCTGTCGGGTAGGCGGGGGGTTTCCCGCCGTCGGTGCGCGCGGGAGCCGCCTCCGCCTCGCCTTGCTTCGGAACACGGTGACGGTCGAGCCGCTCGTGCAGCCGCTTGAACTCCTCCTGCAGCTCCATGAGCTCCTCGTCGGTGCACTCCTCGAGGTGCACGAGCCGCGTGCGCGCGCCCTTCACGGCGCGGATGAGCTCGTCGAGCTTGATCTGGGTCGCCACGGCGTCGCGGTTCTGCGTGTTCTGGATGAGGAACACCATCAGGAACGTGACGATCGTCGTGCCGGTGTTGATGATCAGCTGCCAGCTGTCGGAGTAGCCGAAGAACGGTCCCGTCACGGCCCACGCGATGATGACGCCGAACGCGACCATGAACGACCACGACGACCCCATCCACTCGGACGTCTTCTGCGAGAGCTTCCGGAAGAGCGCCTGCATGCTTCACCTCCCATCCCTGGGTGAGGACGGTCCCGCGTCTGCGTCCTTCACCCACTCGTCGCGAAGGATCTCGCCCAGCCACTCGTCGTGCCACTCGCCGTCGAGGAACACGTTGCGCCGCCGCACCCCGCACGCCTGGAACCCCGCGCGCTCCATCGTGCGGCGACTCGCGGCGTTCGGCGCGTAGACCTCGGTCAGGACCTTCTCCAGGTTCAGCTCCTGGAAGGCGTACGCCGTCTGGAGCCGGATCGCCTCCGTGGCGTAGCCCTTGCCCCACTCCTCCCGCTCGCCGAGCAGGATGCCGTTGAACGCGTGGCGGTTGCGCCAGTCGATGCGATGCAAGCCGGTCGCCCCGATGGGCACACCGCTGGACGACAGCACGATGGCCCACACCACGTCGTCGCGGCTCTCGGCCATGCGCTCGTACCACGCTTCTTCCTGGCGCAGCGAGGGCGGATGACGCTGCACGAGGTACCGGGTGACGACGCGGTCGGCGAACCAGCGGAGGTACGTGGGGAAGTCGTCGGGGCGCGGTGGCTGGAGGCGGATGCGCGGCCCCGTGAGCACCGGCCCCAGCATCAGGGCAGCTCGACGTCGGCCTGCTTCTCTCCCCAGCGCTTCACCATCCCGTGCTCGATCCCGAAGTGATCGAGCACGCGCCCCACCGTGTGATTGATGACGTCGTCGAGCGCCGCGGGCCGGCTGTAGAAGGCCGGGATGGGCGGCAGGATCAGCGCGCCGCTCTCCGCGGCCAGCGTCAGCATGCGGAGGTGACCGACGTGGAGCGGCGTCTCGCGCACCACGAGCACGAGCTTCCGGCGCTCCTTCAGCACGACGTCGGCCGCGCGCGTGAGGAGGTTGTCGGATTGACAGTACGCGACGGACGACGCGGTGTGGATCGAGCACGGCACGATCACCATCCCGAGCGTGCGGAACGAGCCGCTCGCGATGCTGGCCCCGATGTCGCTGATGCCGTGGACGATCGAGGCGAGCGCCTTCACGTCCTGCACTCGGTAGTCCGTCTCCTCGACGATGGTGCGCTCGGCGGGCTTGCTGAGGACCAGGTGGGTCTCGATGCTCGAGTGCTCGGCGAGAAACTGCAGCAGCCGGATCCCGTAGATCACGCCGGACGCGCCCGACATGCCGACGATGAGTCGATCCATGTCTTCGAGTCTACTCGATCCCGAACTCCTGCCAGCGCTCCGTCACCCGGCGCTCGTCCTCCGGCGCCGGCCGCACCGTGGGCGGAAACCGCTCGCCGCCCCACTCCGGTCGGGCCTCGTGCTTCCACGACCGCGTGGCGTCGAAGAGCACGCGGTTCCACAGTCCGGTGCCCAGGCGCGCCACGTCGCGATCCTCCATCGGCGTGCTGGGGTCGATGGGCGAGCCGAAGATCCCGGGGAACACCACGATGCCGCCCTCGCCCGCGTTGAGGCGATGGGCGATGGCCCAGTCGACCTGCTCGTAGTCGGCGGCGTCGATGTCGTCCTCGACGACCGTCACGTGCTTGTAGCGGTACTGCGCGGCGCTGTTGCCCCAGAGGGCGGCCGCGATCTGCTTGGGCTGGCCCTGGTAGTGCTTCTTGATCTGGACGTGGATGTTGACGCCGTTGGTGATGGGCGGCACGTAGACGTCGCGCACGCCGGGGATCCCCGCGCCGTTCAGGATGTTCCACGCGATGGCCGCGCGCTGCACCGACGACATGACGCTGTTCTCGCTGTACGAGCCCGGCAGCGTGCCCTCGAGGCAGCCGCGGAAGATCGGGTCGCGGCGGTGGGTGATGCAGCTGATCTTCATGGTCGGCCGCGGCGTGGGGACGTCGGAGACGTAGCCCGTGAACTCGCCGAACGGGCCCTCCTTCTCGTACGTGGCGGGATCGGCGGAGATCGTCCCCTCCAGCACGATCTCGGCGTCCGCGGGCACTTCGAGGTCGACCGTCTCGCACCGCACGAGGTGGGCGGGCTCGCCGCGATAGCCGCCCGCCACGTCCCACTCGCAGACGCCGGCGGGGATCGGCGAGCCGGCGAGGAACTCGTAGATGGGATCGATGCCGAGCACGCAGGCGACGGGCATCGGCTCGCCGCGCTGCTCCCACTTCACGAGGTGCTGGCCCCAGTGCTGGCCGCCCTTGATGAGCAGGAACGGCGTGGTATTGCGCGTGCCGATCATGCCGCGGTAGATGCCGACGTTCATGACGCGCGTGTCGGGATCGCGCGTGACGATGGCGGAGAACGTGTGGATGTAGCGGCCGCCCTCGAGCGGTCCCCACTTGGGCACGGGAAAGTCGAACTGATCGACGGCGTCGCCCGTGACGACGACCTCCTTGACCGGTCCCGTGGCGACGATCCTCGGCGCGATGGTCTCGCGGTTCTTCTTCATGACGTACTGCACGAGGTCCTGGTTCGGCGCGTCCCTGGGAAAGCCGAGGGCGAGGGCGAGGCGGCCGCGGGTCCCGAGTCCGCCCGTGAAGAGCTTCGTGCACCGTCCGCGCTGATAGTCCTTGATGTTCTCGAAGAGGAGCGCGGGACCCTTCTTCTCCAGCACGCGGCGCGCGATCGCGCCGATCTCGCGATCCCAGTCGACGAGCGCGGTGACGCGGCGGATCTCGCCGTCCTTCTCGAGTCGCGCGATCCACTCGCGCAGGTCCATGAAGCCCACCGTCAGTCTCCTCTCACGTCGTCCGTCCTTGGCGCCGCCGCCGCGGGTGAGCGCGGACCGACGCGTGCGGGCAGGCGCGACCACCTCATATAGCGTCGGGGCGACGACGGCGCAAGCGACGTCAGGTCTCGCGCGGCGCTGCGTGGGTCCGCGCGTGCGACGACCACCACGCGATGGCGACGATCACCACGCCCAGCACGAAGGGCAGGGCGGCCTGGACCACGGCAGGCAGGCGATGATGGAGCACGGGCGCCAGCATCGAGTCGTGCAGGATCATCTCCATCGCGACGTAGCCCAGGATGCCACCCCCGAGCCAGATCACCCAGGGATAGCGGTCCATCAGCGCGGAGAGGAGCGTGCTGCCCCAGATGACGAGCGGGATGGAGAAGCCGATGCCGAGCGCGACCAGCGTCAGCTCGCCCGCCGCCGCCCCCGCCACCGCGATGACGTTGTCGAGGCTCATCACGGCGTCGGCCACGAGGATCACCCAGATGGCGTGGTAGAGCGACGTGGCCGACTTCACGTTGTGACCGCCGCTCGTTCCCGGTTCCTCGCGCACCAGCTTCAGCGCGATCCAGATCAGGAGCACCCC
>JBKPPN010000422.1:0-13675 GCA_046733575.1 Candidatus Methylomirabilota bacterium
GTGCCGGCCGGGCTGCGGAACACGGACGGTGATGGCGCGCGTCGGCAGGCGCGCCACGCCGTCGTCGTCCACGCGGTACGGCACCGCGCCGACCTCGCGGCCCAGCGCCTCCGCCTCTGCACACGCGGCGTTCACGAACACCCGTCGGCACTGGCGCGCAAAGCGGCGAAACTGCGCGCGCAGCGACGGCAGCTCCGCGTGGTCGCGCGTGATGTTGTGCACGATGCCGATCGCGGGCCGGTAGCCCACCAGCGTGCCGTCGGACTCGCACGCTTCGACGACCACGGCCGCGCCCGCGGGCCCGGGGACCAGAAAGCCGCCCCGCTCGCCGACGAGCGCGGCGCCTCCGACGACGGTGGCCGGCACGCCGGCCTCGCGCGCGAGCCAGCCGATCATCCCCGTGATCGTGCTCTTGCCGCTGGTGCCGCACACCGCGACGCCGGGCACGCCGGTGTTGACGACCTCTGCCAGGAGCGCGGGTCGCGGCACGCACTCGCGACACATCGCCCGCGCCGCGCGCATCTCGGGCGTCGCGTCCTCCACCGCCGTCGAGTAGACGTAGCGTGCGATGTCGGACGAGATGCCGCTCCCGTCCTGCGGGACCAGCGCGATGCCGAGCTGTCGCAGCTCGTCGGCGACCTCGCGGTTCTTGCCCTGGTCGAACGATCGATCGGAACCCTGGACGTCGTGCCCGCGTGCGCGCATGAGACGCGCGAGCGGGTTCACGCCCGCGCCCGCGATGCCCGAGAAGTGGTACCGCATGTGACCTCCATGGGGGGCGCGACGCCCCCCAAACCCGCGGCTCGGAGACGCGGGGCAGAGCCGCGCCTCGGGTTACCTGGCTTGCGTCAGCTCGCCAGCGTGACGAGCGCGCCGACGAGCACGTTGGCTCCCCGCTCGATGGCGTCCCAGCTGCTCATCTCGTCGACGCGGTGGCTGCGTCCGCCCAGCGACGGGATGAACACCATGCCGGAGTCCGTGATGGCGGTGAGGTTCTGCGCGTCGTGTCCTGCCGCGGAGTAGAGCCGCTGCCACGGCAGTCCCAGAGCCTCGCTCGCCTTCTCCACCGCGGACTGGACCCGTGGCGCACACGGCGCGGGGATGGTGGCCGACATGGGGCGAATCTCGATGCCAACCCCCCGCTTCTTGGCGATACGTCCTGCCAGGACGTCGCACTCGCGGAACAGCGAGTCCAGCACGACTGGCTCCGGCGCGCGCATCTCGTGCACCATCTCGGTCCGGCCCGGCACGATGTTCGACGCGCCGGGATGGACGTAGACGACTCCGAAGTTCGTGACCGCGCGCCCGCCGCCCTTCTTCACCACGAGGTCGCGCGCCTTGAGCGCGTAGTCCGCCGCGGCGAGGAAGGCGTCGCGTCGCCGCTCCATCGGCGTGGTGCCGGCGTGGTCCGCTTGTCCCGTCACCACGACGCGAGAACGGCGCACGCCGACGATCGCCTCGACGACACCGATCGGGATGCCGGCCTCGTCGAGCCGCGGTCCCTGCTCGATGTGCAGCTCGATGTAGGCGTCGAGGGCGCCGCGCGCAACCGCGGCGTCCGGAATGCGCGCGGGATCGAAACCGGCGCGCACCATGGCATCGACGAGGCGCTCGCCGTCGACCGCGGCCATCTCGTCGATCTTCGACGTGTCGAGCATGCCGCAGAACGCGCGCGAGCCGAACAGGCTTCCGTAGCGCCCCTCCTCGTCGCTCCAGGCCGCGACCACGAGCGGACGGCGGTGCGCGACGCCCGCGTCGCGAATCGTCTGCACGGCCTCCAGCCCGGCGACGACGCCGAGCGCGCCGTCCAGGATGCCGCCCTCGGGCACGGTGTCGATGTGGGATCCGGTGACCACCGCCGGTGCGTCGGGAGAGAAGCGGTCGACCCCGGTACCGCCGAAGGTGTTGCCCGCGCCGTCGACCCAGGTCGTGAGCCCGGCCGCCTGCATCTCGGAGATGAGCCAGCGCCGCGCCTCTTCGTGCGGCGCGCTCCAGCACGAGCGCGTCACGCCGCCGCCGGGCAGGGCGCCGAACCGCGCCAGGGTCTCGATGCGCGAGCGGAGTCGAGGGAGCGAGATCGATGTCATGGCTCGGAGTATACGGCGCGAGGCAGCCGCGGCGGCGGCGCGCGCGCCGGTGCGGACATCGAAGTAACCCGGGCGGACGATCGCCGTCCGGATCCCGGCGACCGGGTCCGTACGGCGAGGTGCCGTCGGGCGCCGCGTGTCAGGAGCCGGCGAGTGGCGGCGAGGGCACCTTGAAGCGGATGCACCGGCAGCCGCGACACACCGTCCACGTGCGCAGACGTCGCTCGTACTGGTGAAGCTCTCGCGGGTGCCCGCAGCGGCAGAGCACGGGACTCGCCGCCTCGCTTCCTGCGCCCTGGTCGGGATCCTTGCGCGCGGGCCCGTCGTAGCAGCCGGTGTGGTACGCGAGCCCACCGCTCACCAGCACGCCGTGACCGACCGCGCCCGCCGGCTTGCCGCACTTGGCGCAGCGAACGCCGGCCGGCCGGCCCGGCTCGTCGTACGTCGACGCGAGCGGGCGGCGCGCCGTGGACGACTCGTCGAGGCGGAGCAGGGCGCGGTCGCGTCGCAGGCAGAACCGGCACCGGCCGCGTTCGTGGATCAGGCGGCGATCACCATCGAGCCACGCGATGGCGCTCTGGACGCGGTCGACCTCGAGCCCCGATCGGTCGACGACGCAGTCCAGGCACATCGTGCCGGTGGCGAGCACGCGTACCACGGCGCCGGCGTCGCGACCTGGCTTGGGGGAATTAGGCATCGGTCTCATGGCGTCGCAGGGGTGAGCACACCAATCAGCTCCTGTGGGATGACGGCACGTCGTGTCGCTCGTCTGCGATAGGACGTGAGTCACGCCCGAACGCCCTGCGGGTGGCGCAGGATGCCGCTGTCGACGAGATCAGCGTAGAGCGTCGGCGGCGACGCGCTCAATACGTCAGAAGATGAATTTCCGTATATCGAATGACGTGCGCGGAAGGTGCGTGGTCGGACGTCGGCGGCGATGTCGGGCGTGCGGCACACGCCTGGTGGCCGTCACGTGAGCTCGCGAGACTGGCTAGAGTTCGATGCCGTGGGCGCGACGGCGGCGCGCGCGGACGAGACACTGTCGTTCGAACTTGGTGAGGCCATCGGGGATGGCGCTCTCCAGCGCGGAGCGAACGCGACTCGACGTCGCACGCACGTGACCGTAGCGACCGAGGAGCGCACACACCAGCATCCAGACGCTCTCGATCACGATGACGAGCCAGAGCTCGATCGCCTCACGCATCACGCGGTCTCGCGTCGCGGTGCGTGGGCGGATCGCTCGAGCGCCGGGTGGGGCGTGTTCACGGCGACCGACGATAGACGCCGGCGACGGCGCCCACAATACGCCGGTGGATCGAGGACGGCTGTATCGGACGATCCGCGCGAGAACTGCGCGGTTCCCCGACGCGCGCGAGGACGTACACCGTGGCGCAAACTTACGAGAGAGGATAGGATGATCTGCGGATCGACGTTTCGGTGACACATCCGCGCACACGCCGGAACCGCGCGCCTTCCGGGAGGGAACAGTGGACTTCACCCTGACCTCAGAGCAGGAAGCCTTTCGCGCCGAGCTGCGCGCCTGGCTGCAGAGCAACATGCCGAAGGACTGGGACCGTCGTGTGATGGCGTCCGACGTCCCGCGTCCCGACGCGTACGAGTTCCTGCGTCAGTGGCAGCGGCGGCTCTACGAGGCGGGGTTCATCGGACTCACGTGGCCGAAGGAGGCGGGTGGTCGCGGACTCACGTTCATGGAGGAGATGATCGCGCAGCAGGAGATGGCGCTCGCCAAGGCGCCGCCCGTGCTCAACATCCTCGGCGTGGGGATGGCCGGGCCGACGATCATCGCGTACGGCACCGAGGAGCAGAAGCGCCGCTATCCCCCGAAGATCCTCTCCTGCGAGGAGATCTGGTGTCAGGGCTACTCGGAGCCGAACGCCGGCTCCGACCTCGCCGCCCTGCAGACGCGTGCGGTGAAGGACGGCGACGGCTTCATCGTGAACGGTCAGAAGGTGTGGACGTCGCTCGCGCACATCGCCGACTACATGATGCTGCTCGCGCGCACCGATCCCGACGCGCCCCGTCACAAGGGCATCACGTACTTCCTGCTCGACATGAAGACGCCGGGCGTGACGGTGAAGCCGCTCCGCCAGCTGACGGGCGACGCGGAGTTCAACGAGGTGTTCTTCGACAACGTCCGCATCCCGGACTCGCAGGTGCTGGGTGGCGTGAACAACGGCTGGGCCGTCGGTCTCACGACGCTCATGTACGAGCGGCTCGCCCTCGGGTTCGGCTTGCAGGTCCGCCTCCGCATCGCGCTCGACAACCTGGTCGAGCTGGCGCGCCGCATGGAGAAGGAGGGACGTCAGCTCACGCGAGACGCGGTGATGCGGCAGAAGATCGCGCAGCTCTGGATCGACACGGAGTCGCTGCGTCTCACCGGCGCGCGCGCCGTGACGAAGCTGCTCCGCGGCGAGCTCCCGGGCGCGGAGGCGTCGACGGGCAAGCTCATGTGGGTCGAGACGCACCAGAAGCTCCAGGAGCTCGCCATGGAGATCGAGGGTCCGTACGCCCAGTTCACGCCCGGCTCCGACCGCGCCATCGAGGGCGGCGTGTGGCAGTACACGTTCCTGCGCTCACGCGCCAACTCGATCGAGGGCGGCACCACCGAGATCCAGAAAAACATCATCGCCGAGCGCGTCCTGGGATTGCCCAAGTAGCCTGCCCCAGGCACGAGCGCCGCGACGCGAGCGGTGAAATGACGGGTACTGCGAGCGGAGCGGCGGCCGAGTGCCGCAGGCAGGAGCGCCGCGACGCGAGCGGTGAAATGATCGAAATCGAGGGATAGCGCATGGACTTCGGGTTCAGTCAGGACCAGGAGATGCTTCGCGCGACGGCGCGGAAGTTCTTCGAGAACGAGTGCACGTCCGCCTTCGTGCGCGAGCGCATGGCGGAGCCGGCCGGGGTGACGAACGAGTTCTGGGCCAAGCTCGCCGAGCAGGGCTGGCTCGGGCTCGTCTATCCCGAGGAGTTCGGCGGCGCCGGGCTCGGCTTCGTCGACCTCACCGTGCTGATGGAAGAGATGGGACGCGTCGTCATGCCGGGGCCGTTCTTGTCCACGGTCCTTCTCGGCGGGCTCGCCATCCTCGAGGCCGGGTCGGACGCGCAGAAGAAGGAGTGGCTCCCGAAGATCGCGCAGGGCGAGGCCCGCGCAACGCTCGCGTGGACGGAGCCGAGCGCGCGCTGGGACGCCGCCGGCGTCACCACGACCGCGCGCACGGCGACGGGCAAGGGCTACATCCTGAGCGGCACCAAGCTCTTCGTGCCCGACGCGCACCTGGCCGACGTGCTCGTCGTCGTGGCTCGCACGGGCGAGAGCAAGAACGCCGAGCACGGCATCAGCCTGTTCCTGGTGCCCGCGCGTACGCCGGGGCTCGACGTCAAGCTGCTGCCCACGATGGACCAGACGCGCAAGCTGTGCGAGGTCACCCTGACCGACGTGTCCGTCCCCGCCGATGCGCTGCTGGGCGCCCGCGACGCGGGCTGGGCGCCGCTGGCGCGCGTCGTCGACCGCGCCACCGTCGCGCTGTGCGCGGAGATGTGCGGCGGCGCGCAGCGCGTGCTCGACATGACCACGGAGTACGCGAAGATCCGCATCGCGTTCGGCAAGCCGATCGGGAGCTACCAGGGCGTGAAGCATCGCGCGGCCGACATGCTGGTCGACGTCGAGAACGCGAAGTCGCTCACGTACTACGCGGCGTGGACGATGGACGAGAACGCGCCCGAGGCTTCGCTCGCCGCCTCCATGGCCAAGGCCTACGTGTCCGACGCGTATCGCAAAGTCTCCGGCGCGGGCATCCAGCTCCACGGCGGCATCGGCTTCACGTGGGAGCACGACCTGCACCTCTACTTCAAGCGCGCCAAGTCGTCGGAGTTCACCTTCGGCGATGCGACGTACCACCGCGAGAAGGTCGCCCAGCTGATCAGCCTGTAAAGGAGCGTCACGTCAGGGTCGTGCATCGGTGGGCATGAGGGAGACGGGAAGCGGCGCGGGGGCGCCCGAGGCAGCCGCCGTCGTGATGCCGCGACCGGCGGCGTCGGTGCTCCTCGTCAGGTCGTCGGCACCCGGCGCGGCGGAGCCGCTCGAGGTGTACATGATCCGCCGCAACAAGGGGATGAAGTTCCTCGGCGGCTTCTACGCGTTTCCCGGCGGCCGCGTCGACCCAGCCGACATGACGGAGGACGCCTTTCTTCGCTGCCATGGCCTCGTGCCGGCCGCGGCGGCGGCCGTGCTCGACTGCGATATCGTGCCGCCGCTCGCGTACTGGGTGACGGCGATCCGTGAGCTGCTGGAGGAGAGTGGCCTCCTGCTCGCGTGCGACGCCGACGGCCGCCCCGTCGATGCCACCGCGCCCGGCGCCTCCGCCGCCATCGATCGCGCCCGCGAAGGGCTGATGGCGGGCGCGCCGCTCGCCGAGGTGCTCGCGCGCGAGGGCTGGTACGCCGACGTCGCCGGCATGCGGTACCTCTCGCACTTCGTCACCCCGCGCACCAGTCCCATCCGCTTCAGCGCGCGCTTCTTCCTCTGCGGCGTCCCCGAGGGCCAGGCCCCGCGTCTCTTCACCGAGGAGACGTCGGAGGGGTTCTGGATCCATCCCGGCGAGGGCTACCGGCGGTTTCTCGCGGACGAGATGGCGATGGCGGAGCCCGCGGAGTACGCGCTCGGGTATCTCGCGCAGTTTCGCTCGCTCGACGATCTCTGGGGCGCCCACGTCGACAACGAGCACAAGTTCCGCGGCATCGTCGATCGCATCGACGTGTTCTGGAAGGACTTCGACTGGAAGCAGGCGCGCTGGCCCTCTCGTCGCGCGTGAGCAACGCCGTCGTCGCGCTCCTCGATGACCGCCTCACCGCCGGTGACGGCGACCGGCCCGCCATCGCCACCCCCCTCGGCACCGCGACCTACGCGGAGGTTCTCGAACAGGCGTGCCGCGTGGGCCACGCGCTGCGTGCGCTCGGCGTGGAGCCCGAGCAGCGCGTCGCGCTGCTCCTGCACGACTCGCTCGACTGGGCCACGGCGTTCCTCGCCACCGTCCGCATCGGCGCCGTCGCGGTGCCGCTCAACACGCGGCTCCCCGCCGATCGCCTCGAGGTCCTGCTGCGCGACAGCCGCGCCGTCGTGCTGATCGCCGAGACCGACCTCGGCGCCGCGCTCGACGCCGCGGTCTCGCGCCTGCCGTTCCTGCGCGTGCGTCTCACGCGGGAGGAACTCTGCGCCGATGCGCGCGGCCGACCGGCGACGCTCGATGCCGAGCCCATGCACGACGACGACATGGCGTTCTGGCTGTACACGTCCGGGACGACCGGCGCGCCGAAGGCGGCCGTGCACGCCCACGCCGACGTGGCAGCGGGGCGGTTCTATGGCCGTGACGTCCTGGGCATCGGCCGCGAGGACCGCGTGTTCGCCACGTCGCGGCTGTTCTTCGCCTACGCCCTCGGCAACGCGCTCTTCCTGCCCGCCCTCGTCGGCGCGCAGACGTTCTTTCATCCCGCCTGGGCTTCGCCCGAGAGCGTGGCCGAGGTCATGGCACGGTTCCGGCCCACGCTGTTCTTCTCCGTGCCGACGTTCTACGCGCACCTCGTCCGCAGCGAGCTGCCCGCGTCGACGTTCCGGTCCGTGCGCACGGCGGTGTCCGCGGGCGAGCGCCTGCCCGAGGAGGTCTACGGGGCGTTCCGCGCGCGGTTCGGCGTGGAGATCCTCGACGGCGTGGGCGCGACGGAGACCATCTACATGTTCGTGTCGAACCGCCGCGGCCGGAGTCGCGCCGGCTCGTGCGGCATGCCGGTGTCGGGCAGCGAGGTCCGCCTGGTGGGCTCCGAGGGCGAGGACGTCGGCGGGGACACGCCCGGGGTACTCCACGTCCGGACGCCCTCGGCGAGCACGCGCTACTGGAACCGGGCCGAGGCGACACGCCGGGCGTTCGCGGGGGGGTGGTTTCGCACCGGCGACGTGTACACGCGCGACGCGGACGGCTTCTATTACCATCGCGGACGCGAGGACGACCTGTTCAAGGTCGCCGGCATGTGGGTGTCGCCGGGCGACATCGAGAACGTGCTGCTGAGTCATCCCGCCGTCGTCGACGTGGGTGTCGTCGGCGCGCCGGACGCGAGCGGGCTCGTGAAGGCGTTCGCCTTCGTGGTGGCGAAGCCGGAGGCGAGCGCCGGTGTGGGCGAGGAACTGCGCCGGCTCGCGGCGGCGAAGCTGGCCACGCACGCCCAGCCGCGCGCGATCGTGCTCGTCGACGCGCTGCCGCGCACGGCGACGGGCAAGCTGCAGCGCTTCGCCCTCCGCGAGCGGGTCCCGTCGTGATCGAGCACTCGATCCAGGTGCCGGTGCGCTGGAGCGACGTCGACCCGGCCGGGATCGCGTACTATCCGCGCTTCTTCGCCTGGTACGACCTGGGCTCCGAGGCGCTGTTCGAGTCGATCGGGCTGCCGTGGCCGCGCCTGTTTCCCGAGCGCGACATCATCGGCGTCCCCATCCTCGAATCCGGTTCGACGTTCAGCCGACCGCTCCGCTACGGCGACGTGATGACGATCCGCACGTCGGTGCCGTGGGTCAAGACGAAGACGTTCCGGATGGAGCACGAGATCACGCTCGACGGCGAGCGCTGCGCCGCCGGCTTCGAGGTCCGGGCGTGGATCCCGCGACCGCGGCAGCCGCGCGACCCCATCCACACCGGAGCGATCCCGGCGGACGTGGTACGCAAGCTCACCGGTGCGTGACGCGGAACCGGGCGCCGCGACCGCGGGTTACGGCACGAGATGTCCGGTGTAGGCTGAAGCCGCTTCCATCGAGGAGGACACCACATGCATGAGGCGACCCGTCGCAGGTTTCTCGCCGGAGGCGCCGCCGCGGTCGGCGCCGCCCTCGGTCCACGGCCCCGTCGCGCCAGCGCGCAGGGCGCGCCGCTCAAGATCGGTCTCGTGCTCCCGTACAGCGGCGTCTACGCGGTGCTCGGTGAATCGATCACGCAGGGCATGGAGCTCGTCTTCGCGCGCGAGAACTGGACGGTGGCGGGCCGCAAGGTCGAGATGATCAAGGAAGACGACGAGATGAAGCCGCCCGTCGGCATCCGCAAGACGGAGAAGCTCATCGACTCGGACAAGGTCGACATCCTCACCGGTCCCGTCCACAGCGGCATCCTGCTCGGCATGCGCGACAAGGTGCACACGAGCAAGACGATCCTGATCGTCTCCAACGCGGGGGCCGACGACATCAGCCGCTCCAAGTGCTCGCGCTGGATCTTCCGCGCCTCGTTCTCGAACTGGCAGCCCAACCAGCCGATGGGCGCCTGGGTCGCCAAGAACGTCTCGAAGGAAGTCTTCATCACCGCGCCGAACTATGCGGCCGGGAAGGACCAGCTCGGCGCCTTCAAGGAGACGTTCGTGCCCGCGGGCGGCAAGCTGATCGGCGAGGACTATCCGAAGCTCGGCGAGACCGACTACGCGCCGTACCTGACGAAGATCAAGCAGTCGGGGGCCAAGGCCGTGTACGCGTTCTTCTCCGGCACCGACGCGGTGAACTTCGTGAAGCAGTTCGACGAGTTCGGTCTGAAGGGGAACGTCAAGCTCACGGGCGCCGGTTTCCTGACCGAGCCCGACGTGCTGCCCGCACAGGGCAAGGCCGCCCTCGGCGTCATCACCGGCCACTTCTACACGCCGCTGCTCGACAACCCGACCAACCAGAAGTTCGTGAAGGACTTCCAGGCGAAGTTCGGGGGCAAGATGCCGGACGGCTTCGCGTGCCAGGGCTACGACACCGCGGAGATCATCGTCCGTGCGGTGAAGGCCGTGAATGGCAACACCCAGGACAAGGACAAGCTGGTCGACGCCATCGCGAAGCAGGAGTTCGACAGCCCGCGCGGCCGCTTCCGCTTCGATCCGAAGACGCACAACGTGATCCAGCCCTTCATCTACGTGCGCGAGGTGAAGGAGGTCGCGGGCGGCCTGAACAACGTCGTCATCGATCGCATCGCGAACGTCGCCGACCCCGGCACCGGCTGCACCCTGCCCGCGTGAACGGGCGGATCTGGAGGACGGCCGCGGCTGTGCTGCGGTCGTCCGCCGGGAGGAATGGGGGACCATTCGACGGTCCCCCATGTCATGTCTGACCTCTTCGCCCAGGCCCTGAACGGACTCGCCTACGGGGCACTGCTGTTCCTGCTCTCCGTCGGCCTCACGCTGATCTTCGGCATGCTGGACGTGGTCAACCTGGCGCACGGCTCGTTCTACATGCTGGGCGCCTACGCGGGCCTGGCCCTCATCGCGCTCACGGGCAGCTTCTGGCTCGCGCTCGTCGTGGCGCCGCTCGCTGTCGCGGTCGTCGGCATCGTGGTGGAGCGACTCTGCCTGGGCCCGCTCTATCGCCGTCCCGTGCTCGACCAGGTCCTGCTGACGTTCGGGCTGATCTATCTCTTCGAGGACCTCGTGAAGTGGATCTGGGGCGGACGGATCCGTTCGATCCCCGCGCCGTCGTCGCTCTCCGGATCGCTGCACATCGGCGGCGTCACGGTGCCGTCGTATCGCGTCTTCGTGATCGTGTTCGGGCTCCTCATGGCGGTCGCCCTGTGGCTTCTCATCGAGCGGACGCGCCTGGGGTCGATCATCCGCGCCGGCGTCTACGACGCGGAGATGGCGGCGGGGCTCGGCATCGACATCCGCCGTGTGTTCACCGGCATCTTTGCCTTCGGCACCGCGCTGGCCGGCCTCTCCGGCGTCATCGCGGGACCGATCCAGTCGGCCCAGCCACCGATGGGCGCGTCGATCCTCATCCCTGCGCTGATCGTGGTCGTCGTGGGCGGGCTGGGCAGTCTCAAGGGCTCGCTGGTGGGCAGCCTGGTGATCGGCCAGGCCGAGACGTTCGGCAAGGTGTGGCTCCCCGGTGCAGGCATGGTGATGATCTACGTCGTCATGGCGGTGGTGCTGCTGTGGCGACCGCAGGGGCTCTTCGGGCGTCCCCTGAAGTGAAGGCGCGCGTCGCCGCCGCCGCGCTGCTGACCGTCGGCGTCGCGGTCGTGCCCGCCGTGGCGGGCAACTATCCGGTCAAGCTCCTCCAGGAGATCCTGATCTGGGGCGTGTTCGCCATGAGCCTCGACGTGCTCATGGGCTACGCGGGCATGGTCTCGTTCGGCCACTCCACGTTCTTCGGCGTCGGCGCGTACACCGCCGCGCTGGCGCTGGTGCCGTCGCCGGGCGCGATGGCGGGATTCGTGCTGCCCGCCGTGCTGAGCGCCGTCGCCGCGCTCGTCGTGGGCTACTTCTCGATCCGCGTGAGCGGCGTGTACTTCATCATGCTGACGCTCGCCTTCTCCCAGATGTTCTTCGCCCTCGCGTTCCAGCTCGAGTGGCTGGGCTCGAACGACGGCATCGCCGGTGTGCCGCGACCGACCGTGCTCGGTCTTTCTCTCGCCGCGCCGTGGCCGTTCCACCTGTGTCTGGTCGCGTTCGTCGTGCTCGCCGCGACGGCGATGTGGCGCATCGTGCGCTCGCCCTTCGGTCACGTGCTGGCCGGGATCCGGGAAAACGAGGCGCGCATGGAGGCGGTTGGCTACGTGGTGAGCCGCTACAAGCTGCTCGCCTTCGTGCTCACCGGGACGATCGCGGGGCTCGCGGGCGCGTTCTCGACGCAGCTCAATGGCTACGTCTCGCCCGATGCCTTTCTCTGGACGACATCGGGCGAGGCGCTCTTGATGGTGATCATCGGCGGGACGGGAACGCTCGGCGGCGCCGTGCTCGGCGCCGCGGCGTTCATCCTGCTCCAGAGCCTGGTGAGCACCTACACCGAGCGCTGGATGCTGATCCTCGGCCTCACCTTCGTGCTCTTCGTGCTGTTCGCGCCCGGCGGCATCGTGGGCGCGCTGCGCGGCCGCGTCGGGCTCCGCGCGTGACGACGTCGCCGCTCCTCAGGCTCGAGCACGTGAGCCGCACCTTCGGCGCCCTCGCCGCGCTCAACCGCGTGTCGTTCGCGGTGGAGGCGCGGGAACGCCGCGCCATCATCGGGCCGAACGGCGCGGGCAAGACGACGCTCTTCAACGTGATCGCGGGCGCGCTGCGACCGACGGCGGGCCACGTCGTCTTCGCGGGGGCCTCGATCACGGGCCTGCCCGTCCACGCGGTGGCGCGGCGAGGCCTCGCCCGGTCGTTCCAGCGGACGAACCTGTTCCCCCGTCTCAGCGTGGGCGAGAACCTCCGCCTCGCCGCGGCGGCGCGCGAGCGGGGGAGCTACGACGTGCTGGGCTCGGTGCCGGGCTATCCCGGCCCGCTCGCGCACGCGCGTGACGTCGCGCACGCCGTGGCGCTGTCGGAGCGACTGGACACGCCCGCGGGGCAGCTCTCGTACGGTGAGCAGCGACAGCTCGAGGTCGGCGTCGCGCTCGCCACGTCGCCCACGCTGCTGCTCCTGGACGAGCCGACGGCCGGGATGTCGCCGGAGGAGACCGGCGCGATGACGCGCCTTCTCGAGCGACTGCCGCGCGAGGTGACGCTGCTCATCATCGAGCACGACATGGACGTGGTCTTCTCCCTCGCCGACCGCATCACCGTCCTGCACCACGGCGAGGTGCTGACGGAGGGCACGCCCGACGCCGTGCGCGCCGATCCGCGCGTGTACGAGGTCTACCTGGGCGGGGCGGACGACGACTGATGCTCGAGGTGGCCGGCGTGCACACGTACTACGGCGACAGCCACGTGCTGCACGGCGTCTCGCTCGAGGTGCGACCTGGGGAGGCCGTCGCGCTGCTGGGCCGCAACGGCGTGGGCAAGACGACGCTCATCCGCACCGTCGTCGGTTTCACGCCGCCGCGCGAGGGCAGCGTGCACCTCGACGGCGAGGCCATCCATCGACTGCCGCCCCACGCCATCGCGCGGCGCGGAGTCGGCCTGGTCCCGCAGGGACGACGCATCTTCGCGCCGCTGTCGGTGGCCGAGAACCTGGTCCTCGGCGCGCGTCCCGGTGGGTACACGATCGGCCGCGTGCACGAGCTGTTTCCCCGTCTGCGCGAGCGCCAGGCACAGGGCGGGGGAACGCTGTCGGGCGGCGAGCAGGAGATGCTGGCGGTGGGACGCGCGCTGATGACGAACCCGCGTCTGCTCGTGCTCGACGAGCCGTCGGAGGGACTGGCGCCGCTCATCGTGCGCGAGATCGGCCGGCTGCTGCTGCGTCTCAAGGGCGACGGGCTCAGCATCCTGCTCGTGGAGCAGAACGTGCGCCTCGCCCTGCGCGTGGCCGACCGCGTGTACGTGATGAGCAAGGGACAGATCGTGTACCATGGCGACGCCTCGGCGCTCGCCGCGAACGAAGACATCAAGCGTCGCTTTCTCGGAGTGTCCTGAGGGCCCGGAGGATGTCCGCGTGACGAGCTGGATCGATCCCGATTTCCCGCGCACCGCGACCCCCACCGATCTCGTGGGCCGCGTGCTCGGGCTCAATCCCGGCATGATGACGGGGCCCGGCACGAACACGTACCTGGTCGGACGGCGCGATCCGATCCTCATCGACACCGGCGCGGGCGAGCCCGGATACGTGGCGCTCCTCGAGACGTACCTCGGCGAGCGCGGGTGGGCGAGGC
>JBKPPN010000423.1:0-3819 GCA_046733575.1 Candidatus Methylomirabilota bacterium
GCGTCGGGGTGATGGCCGTGACGTCGACGTACTTGCCGTTCGGACGGCCGGCGAGGCGCTGCATCACGTCGAGCGTGATCTTCGCCTTGTACTTGCCGTACGACTCGACCTCGTCGTCCTCGAGCCCGAGGGCCGCCGCGATCTCGCGGATCGGCTTCAGCGTCGCGCGCTGCGCGATCTCCAGATCAGACAGCATTGAGGGATCTCCCGGCCCGGAGGGGCTCGATCTTGACCGCGCAGACCTTGTACTCGGGAATCTTCGAGATGGGATCGCACGCGGAGTTGGTGAGGAAGTTCGCCGCCGAGTCCCCCAGCTTCACGAACGGCACGAAGATCGCGCCGGGCTTCACGGCCTCGGTGAGTCGCGCGTGGCCCGTCAGCTCGCCACGGCGCGAGCTGACCAGCACGGCGTCGCCGGTCTCCACGCCGAGGCGACGGCCGTCGGCGGGATGGATGGCGACCTCCAGGCGCGGCGCCAGCTCCAGCAGGCCTTCCACCTGTCGGGTCAGCGTGCCGCCGTGCCAGTGATAGAGCAGCCGCCCCGTGTTGAGCACGAACGGATAGTCGGCATCGGGCAGCTCGGCCGCGGTCTCGATCTGGCGCGCCGGAATGAACCGGCCGCGTCCGACCGGAAACGTGTCGGCGTAGAGGACGCGCGTGCCGGGATGATCGGGCGTCGGGCACGGCCACTGGAGCCCGCCCTCGCGATCGAGGCGCACGTGCGAGATGCCGCCCAGGAACGGGACGAGCCGCGCCATCTCGTCGAAGATCTCCGCCGCGCCGCCGTACGCGAACTGCGCCTCGAGGCCGAGACCGAGACGACGACTCAGACGTCGCGCCAGCTCGCTGGTGATCCACCAGTCCGGCCGCGCCTCACCGGGCGGGTCGACGGCCTGACGGACGCGCTGAACGCGGCGCTCGGAGTTCGTGAACGTCCCTTCCTTCTCGGCGAATGCGGCGGCAGGCAGGAACACGTGGGCCCGCTCGGCCGTCTCGTGCAGGAAGAGGTCCTGCACGACCAGACAGTCGAGCTGGCTGATGGCCTTCTCGGCGTGGTGCAGATCGGGCTCGGAGAGCAGCGGGTTCTCGCCGCACACGTACATCGCCCGCACGTCGCCGGTGAGACAGGCCTCGATCATCTCGGTGACGAGGAGGCCCTGCCGGCCCGGCGGCCGGACGCCCCACGCGCGCTCGTAGCGCTCGAGGCTCGCGTCGTCGTACTTCGCGTAGCCCGGCAGGTTGGTCGGGATGCAGCCCGCGTCGCCCGCGCCCTGCACGTTGTTCTGCCCGCGCAGCGGCGAGATCCCCGATCCGGGAAAGCCGAGCTGCCCCGCCACGAGCGAGAGGTTGAGCAGCGAGTGGGCGTTGTGGATGCCGTTCACGTGCTGCGTGACGCCCATGCCCCATACCAGGCACGAGCCCGCGAACGGCGGCCTCGCGTACCAGCGCGCGGCCTGCGCGATGTCGGCCGCCGGCACGCCCGTGATCTGCTCCGCGCGCTCGAGCGTGAACTCCTCGATCGACGCCCGCCACGCGTCGTAGCCTTCCGTGCGCTCGTGGATGAAGTTGGTGCGCGCCAGCCCTTCGTCGACGATCACGCGCGCCATCGCGTTGAAGAGCGCGACATCGGTGCCCGGCCGCTGCTGGATCCAGAGGTCGGCCTGGTCGCAGAGCTCGACGCGCTTGGGATTGACCACGACGATGCGCGCTCCGCGCGCCATGGCGCGACGGAAGCGCACCGCGATGACGGGATGGTTGGCCGACGCGTCCGAGCCGACCACCATGATGCAGCCGGCCTCCTCGTAGTCCACGTACGAGTTCGACGTCGCGCCCGAGCCCATCGACACCAGCATCGCCTCCACCGACGGCGAGTGGCAGAGGCGCGTGCAGTGATCGACGCTGTTCGTCGCCATCACCGTGCGGCACAGCTTCTGGATGACGTAGCCGTCCTCGTTGGTGGCCTTGGCGCTGGCCAGCGCCGCGAACCGACCGCGATGACGGGCGAGGCCATCCACCGCGGCGTCCAGCGCCTCGTCCCACGACACGCGCTCCCACTGGCCGTCACGGCGGATCATCGGGTGCACGATGCGGTGCCGCGAGTGGACGAAGCCGGTGCCGAAGCGCCCCTTGACGCAGAGCATCCCCTGGCTCGCCGCGTTCCGCGGGGCGTCGTCCGCCATCACGGCGAGGCGCGCGTCGTCGCGGACGGCCAGCTCGATGCCGCACCCCACGCCGCAGTACGGACACGTCGTCTCGACCCGGCGCACGATCGACGCGGGCGTCTCCTTGGGACGGAGCGCCCCCGTCGGACACGTGGCCACGCACTGACCGCACGACGTGCACACCGATTGCGCCATGGTGCCGTCGTCCACCACGCCGACCTTCATGGTGTGGCCGCGTCCGAGCATCGAGATGGCGCCGATCTTCTGCACGTCGTCGCAGGCGGTCGTGCAGCGGCCGCACAGGATGCACGCGTCACGGTCCAGCAGGAAGAACGACTTCGTGGCGTCGACGTCGAAGTGATGGAGCGGCGCATGGGGCGGCACTGTCGGGTGCGCCGCGCACGCGGCGTCGAGCTGACCGAACGTGTCGCGGCCGTCGCGCGGCGACAGCATCCCGCGCGTCAGCGCGAGCACGCTGGCGCGCACGCGGACGACCTCGGGGTGCGTCGTGCTCACGACCATGCCGTCGCGGGCCGGGAGATGGCAGGACGCCGGCGTGCCGCGCATGCCGTCGACGTGAACCAGGCACGTGCGACACGCCCCGAGCGGCGCACGGTCGGGGTCCTTGCAGAGCTGCGGCAGCGCGATGCCGAGCCGGTTGACGGCGTCGAGCACCGTCGCTCCGGCCGGCACGTCGATGGGCCGGTCGTCGACCGTCAGGTTCATCGGGCGCGTTCTCTCCTGGGATCGTCGACGCGGCGGGGCGCACGCTCGGCGAGCGAGGAATCGGCATATCTTCTAGCGCGCACGTCGGGCTTCTGCAAGCGTTGCCCCTTCGCCGAGATCTCGTCCGCCAGCTCTACTCGGGCACGAGGACGAAGTCGGTCTCGATCGCGGTCTGGCTCGCTCGCGGGTAGAGCTGCGTCACGAGCACGCGATGGCCCGGCGCCGAGACGCGCACGTGGAGGTGCGGGGGCCTGCCCGTGTACCCGATGGGCGGATCGGTCTCGTAGCGGTACCGTCCCTCGGCGCCCGCGGTGGCGGTGGCCCGATGCGCGTCGTCGTACTCGCCCTTCGGATTGACCGACCACCACTCCAGCCGCGCGCCGGGTACCGGCGCGCACGCGCCCGCGGATCGCACCGAGCCGGTGACGACCAGGCCCTGCCCCGTGCGCTCGCGCGCAGGGGCGCCCGCGACGTAGAACGGGCCCAGCATGTCGGCTCGCGTCGGCGCACACACCGTCTGCGCGACGGCGGACGCCGCGCCCCCGATCGGCGCGAGCGACAGGAGCCCGACGGTGGTCAGGACGATGCCGACAGCGCCGGAACGGACGCCGCGACAGCGATCATGGAGAGTTTCACGAGACAGCATGCCTCGATTCTGCGTCGCCGTCGGGACGCCGTCAAACGGGCGCGCCGGCAACGGCCTCGTCGAGCGCCGGCGAGGCGGCGTCAGCGGTCGATGCTGAGCCAGTGCACCGACGCGATGGTCACGCGATACGACGCCGCGGCTCGCGGCAGCGTGACGCGCCAGTAGCCGCGATCGCTCGGCATGACGAAGCGGTCGACGTACGTCCGCGCGCGCTCGGTGACCTGACCGGCGCCATCCAGGCCTTCCACCACGAGAATGATGTCGCGCGCCGGCATGATGTAGGTG
>JBKPPN010000424.1:0-2563 GCA_046733575.1 Candidatus Methylomirabilota bacterium
GTGTTCGACGGCGCCGCCGAGCTCGGCTAGCGCCGGCACATTTCGGCAAGTGGCGGGCATGTGCGATGCATCGTGCGGGGGTGAGGAGGGTCTGCCGCAATGGGATATCTCGATCGCTCTCGACTCCGTGACCCGCTGAACGTCGGCTCGAAGTTCTCGTATCTCGCCATCCTCGGCTGGGTGAACATCGCGCTCAGCGCGTGGATCGTCGTGTCGCAGCTGGCACAGCGCGCGCGCGACGAACGTGGCCGCGGAATGTCGGATCATCGCGGTCGCGGGCCCAAGGGTTTCCGTCGCACGGACGAGCGGATTCACGAGGACCTGTGCTCGCGGATGGCCGCGCATCCCGCGCTCGACGCCTCCGACGTCGACGTGCGCGTGACCAATGGCGACGTCGTGCTGGAGGGGACCGTTCGCACCCGCGCCGAGTGCCGACTCGCGGAGGCGCTCGCCGAGTCCGTCGGCGGCGTCCGTCAGATCAGGAACGAGCTGCGCGCGACGAGCGGCGGGGAGACGCCGCGTCGCCTCACCTCGGTCACGGGGACCGAATCGGCGGCGTACGCGGCGCCGCGGAGCGCGCCGGCGAAGCCCTGAGCGCCCCGCTCAGACGTTCTGCAGCAGGCGACCGAAGCCACGCACCGGCTGGCGGTATCCCGCCAGCCGCAGTGCGTGCCACATGCAGGCCTGCACCGCGCTGATCACGGGCTTGCCCAGCTCCACCTCGAGCGCTTCGATGACGCCGACGGTGGGCAGGCCCGTGCCGCTGACGAACACGGCCTCGGCGTCGGCCGCGTCAGCCCGACGCGCCACCGTCCGCGTGCTGGCCTCCGTCTCGTCGTAGATGTTCGTCACGTCCGCGAGCCGGTGGTATCCGACGACAGCCAGTCCCGACGCTTCCCAGTACGCGCGTCCCAGCGCGCTGATCGACGCCGGGTACGGCGTGCCGAGCGCGATGCGCTTGACGCCGAGGTGCGCGAAGGCGGCCCCCACCGCGCCCGCGGCGGTGCACGCGGGCGCCCCGCCCAGCGCGCGGATGCGTTCGACGATGCCGTCGTCGCCGCCGAAGCCCGCCACGTAGCTCACCGCCGTGTGCGCGAGCACGATGACGGCGGGCTCGACGGGACGCAGGACGGCGAGTGCGTCCGGCAAGCCGTCGAGGTAGGCGCGGGTGCGCGCCTCCATCCCGTCGGCGCCGCCCGTGATTCCGCGCACGCCGGGCGTGCCGACGCGCGAGAAGTGGACCGTCACGCCGGACGGCGCGACGCGATAGCACTCCGGCTCGACGGTCGGATTGCCGGCGGGCACCAGCATGCCGATGCGGATCACGCCATCACCCCGGGAACGATCGACGGCGACGGCGATTGCAACGGGATCAGCCGGCCTGGAGGAGGCGCACGCGCAGGTCGTCCACCTGCTTCGAGAACGGCACCGACGTGCCGCGCGCCGTCATGGGCGTCTTGTCGGCGAGCCCGGTATGCAGCTCGACGAAGAGCGGGCCTTCCTCGGTGTGCACGATGTTCTTCGCGCGCTTCTTGAACTCGCCGAAGTCCGTGAGGGCGTACGCGGCGCGATAGCCCGCGCCCTTCGCCATCAGGACGAAGTCGATGCCCTCCGCACCGGGGACGAGCTGCGCACCCGACGTGTGGTAGACGTTGTTCTTGAACAGCAGGTGGACGAAGTTCCGCGCGCGCGATCCCGCGTTGGTCGCGAGCGAGCCCAGCTGCATCAGCAGAGAGCCGTCGCCATCGAAGACCACGACGCGACGATCCGGCCGTGCGAGCGCGATCCCGAGGCCCATCGACGAGGCGCCCCCCATGAACCCCACACAGCCGACGGACAGATCGTTCGGGGCGATGTCGCGCCACGCCGGCGCCGTCGTCATGGTCGGGATCACGATGGCGTCGCCACGCACCTCGGCGATGACCTTCAGGACCTCTTCCGGCTTCATCCCTTCCATCAGATGGTCTCCAGCCCCACGAGGACGGCGGCCGGGCCCTTCCGCTCGCGACTCTTGCGGTAGTACTCGGGAATGAACCGCACGTCGTCCGGGCCCTCCATGCGCGCGTGGGGCACGCCGAACAGATCGAGGAGCGGCTCCGCGTAGCGCACCATCGAGTGCTTCGAATCCTTCGGCTCCTTGTCCTTCTCGCGCGAGAGCAGGCCGATCATGTAGAACGTCGGCACCTTGCCGTCCATGGCGACGCCGCGCAGCGTGTTGACCGACGCGTAGAGTCCGGCGTGCTGGATCATGAGCACCACCGGCTCGCCGCCCATGTAGAGTCCGGCCGCGATCGCGGTGGCCTCGTCTTCCGTGGCGCAGGTCAGCACGTTGATCGACTGCTCCTTGTCGAGGGCGGCGAGCACCGTCTTCTGGTGCGTGTCGGGCACGCTGAGGATCCAGCCGAGATGGTCGCCGCGCTGGCGATAGCCTTCCCTCGCGAGGGCGGCGCGCGCCTCGCGAAACGTGTCCTTCAGCGTGTCGATGATGAGGGGGGCGGGAATGGACTCGGGCATCGAGGCCTCCGTGGGATCGAGTTGACCGTCACCCGCTCACGATGGCGGG
>JBKPPN010000425.1:0-6093 GCA_046733575.1 Candidatus Methylomirabilota bacterium
CTCGAGCGCCGGGCGCCGCGCGAGCTCTCGGGGGGCCAGCGCCAGCGCGTCGCCCTCGGTCGCGCCCTCGCCACCGACCCTGCGCTGCTGCTCCTCGACGAGCCGCTCTCGGCCCTGGACGCGCCGCTCCGACGCTCGCTACGCGACGACGTGCGGACCATTCTCGAGGGCTGGGGCACGGCGGCCGTGCTCGTCACCCACGACGTGACCGAGGCGTATCGCCTCGGCGATCGGGTGATCGTCTACGAGAGCGGCCGCGTCATCCAGTCGGGCCCGCGCGCCGAGCTCCTGTGGCAGCCGGCGTCGGACGCCGTCGCCCGCATCATGGGCATCCGCAACATCCTGCGGGGCACGGTCGTGAAGGCCTCGCCCGATCGCATCCAGCTGCGCTGGCGCGGCCAGCTCCTGGAAGCGGTGAACTCGCCGACGCACGCGTACCTGCCACCTCCCGACGCCCCCATCGCGTTCTTCGTCCGACCCGAGTACGTCCGACTGATCCGGAAGGACCGCGGTGCGCCCGACCCCGGCCACCACATGAACCTCATGAGCGGCACGGTCGTGGGCGACGCGGACTACGGCACGACGTGGACGCTGAGGGTGCGCCTGGACGAGCCCGGGTCGCCCGCGCAGGGCGCGTACGATCTCGAGGTCGAGGTGCCGCGTCTCGTCTTCGAGATCCTCGAGATCGATCGCGACCGTCACTGGCAGATCTCCATCCACCGCGGCTCGATCCACGTCCTGCCGGCGTGACGGACGCGACGCCGGTCCTGGCGCTCCGGGACGTGCGCGTCGCACGCGGTGACCGCGTACTCGTCGACGTCCCCGCACTCGACGCGCGGCCGGGTGAGGTCGTCGCGGTCATCGGCCCCAACGGGGCGGGGAAGTCGACGCTGCTTCGCGTGGCGGCGCTCCTCGAGACGCCCCAGGCGGGCGTGGTGGCGCTGCACGGCCACGTCGTCACGCCGGGCGAGACGCTGGCGGCCCGACGTCGCATGGCGACCGTCTTCCAGACGCCGCTCCTCGCCGACACGTCGGTGACCGAGAACGTGGCCCTCGGCCTCCGCTTCCGCGGGATTCCTCAGAGCGATGCCGGGCCGCGCGTGGTCCGCGCGCTGCAGCGCCTCGGCGTCGCGCATCTGGGCGACCGTCGCGCGCGCTCGCTCTCGGGCGGCGAGGCGCAGCGTGTGGCCCTGGCGCGCGCCCTCGTTCTCGACCCCGAGGTCCTCCTCCTCGACGAGCCGTTCGCCGGCCTCGACGCGCCGACGCGCGAGCGCCTCGTGGCCGATCTCGGCGCGATCCTGCGTCGCGACCGCGTGACCACCCTGCTCGTGACTCACGAGCGCGCGGAGGCGCAGGCGCTCGCCGACCGCACCGGCGTGCTCGTCGATGGACGACTCGTCCAGCTCGACGCCACGGAGACCGTGTTCCAGTGTCCGGCGTCGGAGGCGATCGCCCGCTTCGTCGGCGTCGAGACCATCGTCACGGGAAACGTGATCGCGAGCCACGGCGGCGTGACCGTCGTCGACGTGGCGGGCCGGAAGCTCGAGGCGGCGTCGTCCGCCGCGCCGGGGGACCGCGTACGCCTCTGCGTGCGGCCGGAAGACGTCACGCTCGTCCCTGCGGGAAGCGGCGTGCACCTGACGAGCGCCCGCAATCGGCTCGAGGGCCGGATCGTGTCCGTCACGCCACAGCTCGGCCGCATGCGCGTCGTGGTGGACTGTGGATTTCCCCTCGTGGCCGCCGTCACCCGCCGCTCCATCGAGGACCTGGGGCTCGCGGACGGCGCCGCCGTGACCGCGGTCTTCAAGGCCAGCGCGGCGCACCTCATCACGCTCGCTCGCGACCTTGACACCCCTTCCGGGGCAGGTCTATAAGTGGAGGTACCCGCAACCAGGAGTGCATGGACGGGGGATGGCATACGCGGAATCGTGGATCAGGGCCAGCGACCGCCAGGACGCTGGCTCGCGTCGTCTCGAGCCGTCCCCGCTCACCTCGCCTCACGCCACTCCGTCAGCATCGACAAGGGGGGCCTGCATGGACAGAGACAGCCTGATCGAGCGACTGTTGGCCGAGAACGACGAGTTTCGCCGCCTCCGCTCCGAGCATTCCAGCTACGACCGTGAAATCGAGGCGCTGCAGAACAACTCGTTGCTCTCGGCGGAACAGACGTGGCGAATCAGCGAGCTGAAGAAACTGAAACTCATGGCCAAGGACGGCATGGAGTCGATCATCCGCCACGCCAGACACGGCGTGACGGCCTGACCGCTCGCAGAGCGTCCCGGCCACGCTCCCGTCGAGAAGCCGCGGCCGTCCGCGGCTTCTCGCATCTCGCCGGGGACGGCAGCGCTCGCATGGTCGATGTCTCCGCCAAGACGGAGACCGTGCGCGAGGCCATTGCGCGCGCCGTCATCAAGATGACGCCGGCGACCCTCCGCGCGGTGCGACTCGGCAACGCGCCGAAGGGTGACGTCCTCGGCGTCGCCCGGGCGGCCGGCATCCTGGCCGCGAAGCGCACTCCCGATCTCATCCCTCTCTGCCATCCGCTGCGCATCACCGGCGTTGACGTGACGTTCGACGACGAGCCCGCTCGCGGCCTCTTGACCGTCGAGACTCGCGTCCGCACCATCGACAAGACGGGCGTCGAGATGGAGGCCCTCACCGCCGCCGCCGTGGCCGCCCTCACGGTCTACGACATGGTGAAGGCGCTGGAAAAGGGAGTGACGATCGCGCGCGTGCAGCTCGTGAGGAAATCGGGGGGCAAGTCCGGACTGTGGGAGCGGGGCCGCGCTGACGGCCGCCGCGCGGCGAAAGCGCGATGAAGACGGCCCTCGTTCACTCTCAGGCGTTCGAGGGCTTCGACTACGGCCCCCAGCACCCGCTCCGGATGGAGCGCCTCGGACTGACCTGGCGTCTCATGGAGGCCTACGGGCTCACACGTCTGCCCGCGGCGACCGTCTACACGTCGGAGCCCGCCGACGAGCGCGACATCGTCGCCCTCCACACCCAGGCCTACGTCGACACGCTCAAGGCGGCCAACGCGGGACAGGCGCCGCGCGCCGCGTCGCTGCACGGCCTCGGGCCGGGCGACAATCCCGTGTTCCCCGGCGTGTGGGACGTGGCGCGACTGATCGCGGGAGGCTCGCGTCTCGCCGCCCAGCTCGTCGCCCGCGGCGAGGCCGACCGCGCGTTCCACTTCGCGGGCGGGCTCCACCACGCCATGCACAATCGCGCCTCCGGCTTCTGCTACGTCAACGACGCGGTGCTGGCCATCCTGGAGCTGCGCGCGCGGGGGCTCCGCGTGGCCTACGTCGACATCGACGCGCACCACGGCGACGGCGTTCAGGCCGCGTTCTACGACGACCCCGACGTCATGACGATCTCCACCCACGAGCGCGGGGAGCGGCTCTTCCCCGGCACGGGCTTCGTGCGCGAGGTCGGTGGCGAGCGTGCGCAGGGCTTCTCCGTCAACCTGCCCCTCGAGGCCTACACGGACTCCGACGCGTTTCACGAGGCGTTCGAGGCGGTCGTCCCGCCCCTCCTGCGCGCCTTCCGTCCCGACGCGGTGGTCGCCCAGTTCGGCGTCGACGCGCACGTGACGGATCCGCTCACCCACCTCGCGCTCGATCTGCAGGGCTTCGCGCGCGCGGTGGCGCGCATCGTCGAGCTCAGTCCGAAGCTCGTGGCCCTCGGGGGCGGGGGCTACGATCTGCGCAACGTCGCGCGAGGCTGGACGGCGGCGTGGGCCACCATCAACGGCGTGGAACTTCCCGCCGTCATGCCGGGCTCGTTCGCGCCCGACCTGCGCCGCTTCGACTTCGAGTCGCCCGCCCTGTGGGACGACGCGTTCGAGGTGCCCGAGCACGTGCGCGCTCGCGCCCGCGCCTACGCGACGTCGCAGGTCGACGCGATTCGCGAGCTGATTTTCCCCCTGCACGACATCCCGGACACGCGCGGGAGGCAGACGTAGACGTCGCTCACGCCGGCGCGCCATCGTCGTGCGCGCCCCGAGCCGTGGTAGCTTGACATCCTTCGGGAGATCGTCGGAGGGGATGGTGCGGGGCGTGCTGATCACGTTCGAAGGGGTCGAGGGGTCGGGCAAGACGACCCAGCTGACGCGGCTCGCACGCGCGCTGAAGGCCGCGGGGCACAAGGTGGAGCAGACCGAGGAGCCCGATGGCACGGCACTCGGTCGTTCCATTCGCAAGCTGTTCGAGCGACCCGTCGGGACGCGACCCCTCGCGGAGATGTTCCTGTTCATGGCCGCCCGACATCAGCACGTCGCGGAGAAGATCCGGCCGTGCCTCACCGCCGGCCGCATCGTCCTGTGTGACCGCTACACCGACGCCACCGTCGCGTACCAGGGCTACGGCCGCGGCGTCGATCCCGACGTGATCCGCGACATGAACCTGCGCGCGACGGGCGGGATCGTGCCCGGCCTGACGCTGCTGTTCGACCTCCCGCCCGAGGAAGGCCTGCGCCGCATCAAGCGCCGACGCCTCGACAGCTTCGAGAAGGAGGCGCTGACGTTCCATCGTCGCGTGCGGCGCGGGTACCTCGAGATCCAGCGCGCGGAGCCCAAGCGCGTGCGGCTCGTGCAGGCCGCGCGGTCACCGGACGCGGTGGCGTCCCAGGTGCACGCGGTGGTGACGGAGTTTCTCCGTGGCGCGTGACGCGGTCGTGCGTCTCGACGCGATCGTCGACCAGCCGCGCGCCGTCGACCTGCTGAGACGTGCGCTCGATGCCGATCGCGTCGCGCATGCCTACGCGTTCGTCGGTCCCGCCGGCTCGGGGCGGACGACGACCGCGCTCGCGTTCGCGGCGGAGCTGCTGGTGTCGTCCGAAGCGAGGGATGCCGCGCGCCTGCGGGCCCTCGTGGCGGCGCGCCAGCATCCCGATCTGCACGTGATCGTGCCGACGCCGCCGGCGCGCAACCCGAAGGGCGCGGTGGCGATCCGCATCGACGACCTCCGCCGGCTCGAGCACGAGGCGGGCCTCAAGCCCGTGATGGCCCCCCGCAAGGTGTTCGTGATCGACGACGCGCACCGCATGACGACCGACGCGCCCGAGGCGTTCCTCAAGACGCTCGAGGAGCCGCCGGACCGGACGGTCATGATCCTGGTGCTGCCGCGCCTGCGCGCGCTGCCGCCCACGGTGCTGTCGCGGTGCCAGATCGTGCGCTTCGCCGCACGCGGAAACGCGGCCCTCGCGGAAGACACGACGACGGCGCTGTCGCTGCTCGAGGAGACGCGGTCGAAGGGTCCCGACGCGCTGTTCCGGCGCGTGCAGTCGGTGGACCGCGAGCGGGCCGAGGCGCTCGTCGACGCGTGCTGGCACTTCCTGCGCGACGTGCTCGTCACCCAGGCCGGCGGGCCCGCGTGGCTGCTCGTGAACCCCGATCACGCAGATGCGATCGCGTGCGAGGCCGCGCGCTGGCGGCGCGACGACGTCCTGGCCGCCATCGCGGCCTGCCGCGAGGCGCGGCTGGCCCTCGTCAACAACGTCACGCCGCGGCTGACCGTCGAGATCGTCATGAGCCGGCTCCTCGTGGGCGCGGCGTAGGAGGTCCGGGATGGAGGAGGCGCTCATCGGCATCCGGCTTCGCGCCGGCGCGCCGACGGAGGACTACAAGATCGGCGACGTCCCCGGCCAGGTCGGCGACCTCGTGCTGGTGGAGACGCAGGGCGGAGGCACCACGGTCGCGGAGATCCGGCGTCCGCGCCGGCCCGTACCCGAGGACAAGCGCGACCGGCTGTACCGTCGCGTGCTCCGACGCGCCACGCCGGCCGAGGAGCGGGACTACCGCGACCGCCGTGAGCGCGAGGCGCGCGCCGTGGGCACGTGTCAGGCGCTGGCGCGGCGGCGCGGTCTCGTCATGAAGGTCGTCGACGTCGAGATGCATCCCACCGCGCGGCGCGTGACGGTGTACTTCAACGCCGAGGATCGCGTCGACTTCCGCGAGCTCGTGCGCGATCTCGCGGGCGAGTTCCGCGCGCGCATCGAGATGCGGCAGATCGGCGCGCGCGACACCACGCGCGTCATGGACGGGATCGGGCCGTGCGGACGTCAGCTCTGCTGCAGCTCGCACCTCAAGAC
>JBKPPN010000426.1:0-4883 GCA_046733575.1 Candidatus Methylomirabilota bacterium
CCCGCCGGCGACGACGTCGTGCTGCAGAAGAACGTGTTCGTCGAGCGGATCCTGCCCGCGAGCGTGATGCGCGGGCTCGGCGAGGCCGAGATGCGCGTCTATCGTCGTCGCTACGTCGAGCCCGGCGAATCGCGCCGGCCGACGCTGACCTGGCCGCGCGAGATCCCCATCGAGGGCGAGCCGGCCGACGTGGTGGCCATCGTGGACGCGTACGCGACGTGGCTCTCGACGAGCGCGGTGCCGAAGCTCTTCGTCAACGCCGAGCCCGGCTCGATCCTGACCGGCGCCCAGCGCGACTTCTGTCGCACCTGGCCGAACCAGCGCGAGGTCACCGTCCGCGGCACGCACTTCATCCAGGAAGACTCGCCCCACGAGATCGGTCGCGCGATCGCGGAGTTCGTGAAGACGCTCTAACCCACGCCGAGGTAGGTCGTGGTGGTGCGGACGTCGGCGCGCAACGCCTCGGGGGTCCCCTCGAACACGATCGTGCCGTGGTCCATGACGTAGACCCGGTCGGCGAGCTGCAGCGCCATCTCCGCGTTCTGCTCCACCAGCAGCATGGCGACGCGCTCGCGCTTGAGATCGCGGATCGTGCCCACGACCGCCTCCACGACGAGCGGCGCCAGCCCCTGTGACGGCTCGTCGAGGAGCACCAGCTCGGGTCCCGTGAGCAGCGCGCGTGCGATGGCGAGCATCTGCTGCTCGCCGCCGGAGAGATGACGGCCCTTCCGGTCGAGGACGTCACGGAGCTTGGGGAAGCGCGTGAGCATCGCGTCGACCGTCCACCGCGATCCCGGCCGCCGGGCGATCTCGAGGTTCTCCCGCGCGGTCAGGTACGAGAAGATGCCGCGCGTCTCCGGCACCAGCGCCACGCCGCGCCGGGCGATCCGGTGCGCCGACAGGCCGGCGATGTTCTTCCCGCGATAGACGATCTCGCCCGCGCGAGGCGGCGTGAGCCCCGTGATCGAGCGCATGGTCGTCGTCTTGCCCGCGCCGTTGCGACCGAGAAGGGCCACGACCTCGCCGTCTTCCACGGTCAGCGAGAGCCCGTGCAGGACGTGGGCGAGCCCGTAGTACGTCTCGATGCCGCGCACGTGCAGGATCACGCCGGCGCCATGCCCCCGAGAGGGGGAATCACCATGCCCCCGAGGTACGCGCGCCGCACGTCGGCGTTGCGCTGGATCTCGGCCGGCGTCCCCTCGGCGATGACCGAGCCGAAGGACATGACGGAGATCCGGTCGGAGATGGTCATGATGACGTCCATCTTGTGCTCGACGAGCACGATCGTGTAGCGACCCTTCAGACCGGCGAGGAGCGCGATCATCCGTCGCGTCTCGTCGGGTGAGAGACCCGCCGCCGGCTCGTCGAGGAGGAGCAGCCGCGGGGCCGCGGCGAGCGCGATGGCGAGCTCGAGCTGCCGCTGCTCGCCGTGCGACACCGCGCCGGCCGGATCGCGCGCCTTGTCGCGCAGCCCGACCTCGGCCAGCGCGGTGAGCGCGCGCTCCTGCAGCGCGGGATACCGATCGACGCGGCGCCACAGCAGACCGGCCCAGCGCTCCTGCCGCGCGAAGACGGCGACCCACACGTTGTCGAGCAGCGAGAGGGCGGGGAACACGTTGGTGCGCTGGAAGGAGCGCGCGATGCCGCGATGGGCGATGGCGTGAGGCGGCGTGCCCGCGATGTCGGCGCCGTCGAACACGATGCGACCCGCCGTGGGCGCGTACTGTCCGGTGAGGAGGTTGAACAGCGTCGTCTTGCCCGCGCCGTTCGGCCCGATGATCGAGTGCAGCGATCCCGTCTCCACCGCCACGCTGACGTCGTTGACGGCGGTGAGCGCGCCGAAGGCCTTGGTCAGCCGGTCCGTGCGCAGGAGGGCCGGCATCAGGACGTCGCGGTGCGCGTCGCGGGGACGCGCCGGGCGCGCCACGTCCACACGCGCGCCCACGCCTCGACCACGCCACCGCGGAAGAACAGGACCACGATGACGAAGGCCAGCCCGAGCAGGAGCGGCCACCGCTGCCACACCACGCTCACCGACTCCGAGAGCCAGATGAACACGAAGGCGCCGATGATCGGGCCGTACAGCGAGCCTGTCCCGCCGATCAGCGTGCCGAACACCACGTTGCCCGAGAAGACGAAGCCGATCGCCTCGAGGGGGACGATGCCAAAGAGCATGGCGTAGAGCACGCCGGCGAGCCCCGAGAACGCGCCGCCGATGACGAAGGCGAGCAGCTTGAAGCGCGGGACGTCGTAGCCCACGGCTTCCGCGCGCACGTCGTTTTCGCGGATCGCGGTGAGGATCGTCCCGAGGGGCGCGTGCACGAGCCGCTGCATGACGTAGAGGGCGAGGACGAAGGTCGCGGCCACGAAGACGTAGTACGCGAGGGGGCTTCGCACGTCGACGCCGAGCACGGGCGGCCGCGGGACGCCGGGCATGCCGTCCTCGCCGCCCGTGACCGACGTCCACTGGTAGGCCGTGAAGTAGAACATCTGGTTCAGCGCGAAGGTCAGCATGATGAAGTAGAGGCCGGAGCGCTGGACGCAGAGGTAGCCGACGACGGCGGCCGTCAGCGCGCCGACGATCACGCCGACGGCGAGGGCCGTCCACACGCTGATGCCGTGGTACTTCAGCAGGTAGCCCGCCACGTACGCCGCCGCGCCGAAGAACGTCGCCTGGCCGAACGAGAAGAGGCCGGTGTAGCCGAGCAACAGGTTGAAGCCGAGACCGAAGATGGCAAAGATCCAGATCTCCGTCGCGATGGCGTGACGGACGACGAACGGCAGCAGCACGACGGCGGCGAGCACGGCCGCCCAGCGCGTCATCGGATGCCGAACAACCCCTGCGGACGCACGAGGAGCACGAGGGCCATCACGGCGAAGATCACCGCCACCGACGCCTCGGGCCAGACGAGGGCGACCAGGCTCTGCGCCACGCCGACCATCAGCCCGGCCACCACGGCGCCGAGCAGATTGCCGAGCCCGCCCAGCGCCACCACGACGAAGGCGATGCCCAGCATGTCGACGCCCATGAACGGATTGAGCCCGCGGATCGGCGCCGTCAGCGCGCCGGCCACGCCGGCCAGGTACGCGCCGAGCGCGAACGCCACCGTGAAGAGCCGGTGGATGTCGATGCCGAGCAGCGACACCATCTCTTTGTCCTCGATCCCCGCCCGCATGATGGCCCCGTAGCGGGTCTTCTCGAGAAACAGCCAGGCCAGGACGATCAGGAGCGCGGCCAGGATCATCACGAACAGCCGGTACTTCGGATAGATCGTGAGCCCGAGGTCGACGCCGCCGCGCAGGATCGGCGGCGGCAGCTGGCTCATCCCGATCGGACCCCAGATGAGGATGATCCCCTCGGTGAAGATCAGCGAGAGCCCGAAGGTCAGCAGCAGCTGGTAGTCGTGGCCCGCACGGTACAGCGGGCGGATGCCGGCGTACTCGACGACCGCGCCGAGCACCGCGACGCCGAGCGGGGCGACGAGCAGCGCGACCCAGAAGTTCCCGGCCGCCTGGATGACCGCGTAGATCAGGTACGCGCCGAGGGCGAACATCGCGCCGTGCGCGAAGTTCGGGATGTTGAGGATGCCGGTGATGATGGCCAGGCCGATCCCCATCAGGGCATAGAGCATCCCCGTGGCGATGCCGTTCAGGACCTGACCGAAGAGGAGCGGCGCGCTCAGGGTCGGCTTACAGCTGGCCGATGTCCTTGCACGTCGCGTACTCCGCCGGCAGCGGCGTCGATCCCGTCGCGACGATGTCGGAGAAGTCCATCGGGTTCTTCATGGCCGCTTTCGTCTTGCAGCGCATGAAGAAGTACGGACGGAGCGTCTGGTGCGTCTTGGGATCGATGCGCATCTTGCCCACGAGGTCCTCGACCTCCAGGCCTTCGAGCGCCTTGATGACCTCGACGTGATCGGTCGACTTCGCCTTGTCCATGCCGGCGAGGACCAGTCGCGTCATCCCGTAGGCCGCGGACGGCGCGTAGCCCGGCGGGTTGTTGTACTGCGCGGTGTACTTCTTGACGAACTCGCGCGCCACCGGCGTGTCGGCCGTGTAGTAGAAGTTCGAGCCCACCCACATGTTCTCGCGGATCTCGGGCGCGAGCTGGATGAGCTCCTCGACGCCCGATGACCACGTCAGGATGAGCGGCACCTTCGGCGTCAGACCGAAGTTGAAGATCTCGCGCGCGGCCGTGACGGCGTCGAGGCCGAAGTTGATCATGGCCACGACGTCGGGCTTGTTGCCGGCGGCCTTGGTGACGTAGTTCGAGAACTCGCGCTCGCCGAGGGGATGGCGGTCCGACGTGAACTCGAGGCCGTGGGTCTTGCCGATCTCCTTGATGTACTTCTCGACCGACCAGCCGAAGGCGTAGTCCGCCACCAGAAGGTGCCAGCGCTTGGCCTTGGGGTTGGCGCCCATGAAGTTGTCCACGACGGTCTTCGCGGCCGTGTAGGGACTGGCCGCCCACTGGAACGAGTAGCGGTGGCAGCGCGAGCCCGAGATGTCCTCGGTGCCGCCGCTGAAGTAGTGCAGGACCTTCTTGCGCTTGGCCACCTCGGACACCGCGAGCGCCACGCCGGACGACCACGGACCGATGATGTACTTCGCGCCCTCCGCATCCACCGCTTCCTCGGCGCGACGAGTGGCGGAGCCCGCTTTGGTCTCGTCGTCGCGCGTGATGTAGCGGATGGGCTTGCCCTGCGCCTTCATCCCGCGTTCGTCGAGCGCCATCTTCATCCCGCGGTCGAGCACGGGGCCGACGTCGGCGAAGGCGCCGGTGAACGACCAGAGACCGAGCATGGTCACGTCCTTCGCCTGCGCGCGCGCCACGTGCGGGGCGCCGACGCCCAGGGCCACCGCGGCGCCGCCCAGCTTGAGGA
>JBKPPN010000427.1:0-10973 GCA_046733575.1 Candidatus Methylomirabilota bacterium
GCGTCACCCCGATCCGGTACCCCACGCCGCGCTTGTACATGAGGCACACGTGATGGCACCCGGGATCGGGATCGATGCGCGCGAACATCATGTGGTTCGGCGTCGCGTGCAGCTCGCGGCCGTCCGCCGTTCGGATGACGACCACCTCGCCGCTGAACCGACTCCGTCGCGCCTCCTCGACACGCCCGACGCGCGCGGCGCCCCAGCCCGCCCCGGCGACAACGCGGTCACCGGCGCGAATCGTCTCGATCGCCCTCGGTCCGCCCGGCGTCGCGATCATCGTTCCCGCGACCAGGCACTGGTCGGGATCGCCCACGACGCAGACGTTGCGGTGCTCGGCGGTGAGCTGGCGGATGATGCGGTACTGGGCGCGGTTGGTGTCCTGGTACTCGTCGACGAGCAGGTGCGTCCAGAGGCCGCGATACCAGTCGCGGACCTCGGGCACGCGATCGAAGAGCTTCACGGTCATGAGGAGCAGGTCGTCGAAGTCGAGCGCGCCGGCGGCGCGAAGGCGGTCCTCGTAGGCGCGATACACCGCGGCGATCGATTCCTCGCGCGGACCGCGCGCGGCCTGCTCCACCGCGTCCGGGCCCTGCATCTGGTTCTTGGCGTGACTGATGCGATGGGCGAGGGCCGCAGCGGTGAGGGTGCGCTCGTCGAGGGTGCGCTCGCGCATGCACTCCTTCACGAGCGCCTGGCGGTCGTCCTCGTCGTAGATCGTGAAGTGCGGCTTGTAACCGAGATGCGCGATGTGCTGACGCAGGATGCGGACGCACGCGGAGTGAAACGTGGCGATGAACGGCGCGCGGATCCCGACGGGGGCGGTGAGCGCTTCCACTCGGCGCGCCATCTCCTGCGCGGCCTTGTTCGTGAACGTGACGGCGAGAACGTGGCGCGCGAACACGCCGCGGCCCGCGAGCGTGTAGGCGATGCGGTGGGCGATGACCCGCGTCTTGCCACTGCCCGCGCCGGCCAGCACGAGCAGCGGTCCGTCACCGGCCGTCACCGCTTCGAGCTGCGAGGGATTCAGCCCGCGAAGAAATGCATCGGCGGGGGACGTCACCCGCCGATTGTACACCGGCCCTCCCGCGCGTCCGGGGACGCGCTACTCGACGGTGACGCTCTTGGCGAGGTTTCTCGGCTGGTCGACATCGCAGCCGCGGCGGACCGCGATGTGATACGCGAGGAGCTGAAGGGGGATCACCGTGACGACCGGGGCGAGCAGCTCCGACGCGGGCGGCACCTCGATCACGTGCTGCGCTTTGGTGGCCACGTTGCGGTCGCCCGCGTTGACGATGGCGATCACGCGGCCCTCGCGGGCGCGCACCTCCTCGATGTTGCCGATCATCCGGTCGTAGCCGCTGTCACGCGGCGCCAGGCACACCACGGGGAGCGCATCGTCGATCAGCGCGATGGGCCCGTGCTTCATCTCGCCCCCTGCGTAGCCCTCGGCGTGGATGTACGAGATCTCCTTCAGCTTGAGGGCGCCCTCGAGCGCGATCGGGTGCTGCATGCCGCGGCCGAGGTACAGGAAGTCGTGCGCGTGGCTCAGGTGCCGCGCGAGCGCGGCCATCGTTCCGTCGAGCTCGAGCGCCGTCTCGACCATGCGCGGGATCTCGACGAGCTCCTGGATGCGCTTCTTCACGTCCTCGCCGGTGATGAAGCCGCGCGTGCGGCCGAGCCACAGCGCGATGAGGTACGCGGCCACGATCTGCGCCGTGAAGCACTTGGTGGACGCGACGCCGATCTCGGGGCCCGCGTGCGTGTACAGCACGCCCGTCGCCTCGCGCGCCAGCGCCGAGCCGACCACGTTGGTGATGGCCAGGATCGGACAGCCCTTCATGCGCGCCGCCTTGGCCGCGCCCAGCGTGTCGGCCGTCTCGCCGGACTGGGAGATCGCGATCACGAGCGTCTCGGGCCCCACCACTGCGTCGCGATAGCGGAACTCGGAGCCGAGATCGCACTCCGCGGGCAGTCCGGCCAGTCGCTCGATCATCGACTTGGCGAGCATCGCGACGTGATACGAGGTGCCGCACGCGAGGAGGACGACCCGCGAGAAGCTCTGCACCACGGAGGGATCGAGGTTCACCTCGGGCAGGATGACGTTCCCCGTCTCCGGCGCGACGCGACCGCGGAAGGTGTCGGTGATGGCGCGCGGCTGCTCGTAGATCTCCTTCAGCATGAAGTGGCGGTAGCCGCCCTTCTCCGCCATCAGGGGATCCCAGAGAATGCGCACGGGCTCGCGCTGCACCGGCGCGCCGTCTACCGTGCAGAGCTCCACGCCGGTGGACGTGACGACGGCCACCTCGCCGTCCTCCAGGATCACGACGTCGCGCGTGTGCGCGAGGATCGCGGGAATGTCGGAGGCGACGAACATCTCGCCCTTGCCCAGGCCGACGACGACGCTGCCCGCGCCGTGCTTGGCCGCGACGAGTCGGTCCGGCGCGTCCTTGGAGACGACGCCGACGGCATACGATCCCTGCACCTCGGCGAGCGCCTTCTTCACCGCCTGATCGAGACGTCCGGTCGCCTTCAGGTGATGCTCCACGAGATGAGCGAGCACCTCGGTGTCGGTCTCGGAGCGGAAGGTGTGGCCGTCGGCGACGAGGCGCTGCTTGAGCTCGAGATAGTTCTCCAGGATTCCGTTGTGCACGACCACGAGGCCACCGTCGCAGTCGGCGTGCGGATGCGCGTTCTCCTCGGAGGGACGGCCGTGGGTGGCCCAGCGCGTGTGACCGATGCCGACGGCGCCGGTGACAGGGCGTTCCCGGAGGAGCGCGTCGAGGCCCTTCAGCCGGCCGGGGGCACGGCGGATCTGCAGGCCTTCACCATTGAGGACGGCGACGCCGGCGGAGTCGTAGCCGCGATACTCCAGCTTGCGCAGCCCCTCGACGATGATCCCGACCGCGTCCTTGCGTCCGACGTAGCCGACGATTCCACACATCGCCTTTACTCCTTGCCGTGCGTCGCGCGCGTCTTCGCCTTGCGCGCGGCCCACCCATCCTTCACCACCTGGTGTCCACGCGCCACCGCCAGCGCTCCGGGCGGGACGTCCTTGGTGATGGTGGAGCCGGCGCCGATGTAGGCGCCCTCACCGATCGTCACGGGTGCGACCAGGCTCGTGTTCGTGCCGATGAACGCGCCGTCGCCGATACGGGTCTCGTGCTTGTGCACGCCGTCGTAGTTGCACGTGATCGTGCCCGCGCCGACGTTCACGGCCTCGCCGACCGTCGCATCGCCGACGTAGCTCAGGTGCGGCACCTTGGCCCCGCGGCCGATCTTCGACTTCTTCAGCTCGACGAAGTTGCCGATCTTCGCGCGCGGGCCGACGTGCGCCTTCGGTCGGAGATGGCAGAACGGTCCGAGGATCGCGTCGTCCTCCACCCGGGACTCGGCGAGAACGCAGTACGGCTTGAGCTCGACGCGCTCACCGACGACGCAGTCGCGCACATGACAGCCGTATCCCACCACCGTCTCCGCCCCGACGACGGTCGAGCCTTCCAGCACCACACCGGGGTGCAGCACGGTGTCCGGCCCGACCGTGACGGTGTCCTCGACGTACGTGCTGACGGGATCGATCACGGTGACGCCGTCGAGCATGAGCCGCTCGAGAATCGCGCGTCGCTGGATCGCGGTCACCGCGGCGAGCTGCACGCGGTCGTTCACGCCCAGTCCCTCGCGGGCGTCCGTCGTGACCGCCTCGATCCGTGCCCCCGCGCGCGCCGCGATCGCGATCACGTCGGTCAGGTAGTACTCGCCCTGGTCGTTATCGGCGCGGACGTCGGCGAGGGCTGACCACAGGCGACGCGCGTCGAAGCCGTAGACGCTCGTGTTGACCTCGTCGATCTTCTTCTGGTCGTCGCTGGCGTCCCGGTCCTCGACGACCCCGCGCACCTTGCCGCCCTGGCGCAGGACACGACCGTACCCTTGCGGATGCTCCATCCGCGCCGTGAGCATCGTGACCGCGGCCGCCGAGCGGGCGTGGTGCGCGAGCAAACGCTCGATGGTCTCGGCGGACAGGAGCGGCATGTCGGAAGGCAGGACCAGGATGGTTCCGGCGTCGCCGCACGCGTCCTTGGCCTGCAGCACCGCGTGCCCCGTCCCGAGCCGCTCCGTCTGCACGACGGCGACCGCGCTCGGTCCTCCGTCGGTGCTCGTGGCCTCCACGTACCGCCGCACGTCGTCCGCCTCGGGGGGAATGACGACGACGATCCGGTCGGCGAGCGGGCGGGCGAGGCGGAGCGCGTACTCGATCAGGGGTCGTCCGCACAGCGGATGGAGCACCTTCGGACGCCGCGACCGCATCCGCTTGCCCTCTCCGGCGGCCAGAACGATGGCGGTCACGCGCTTCGTGGACATGTCGAACACCTTAGCATCCATCCTCAAGCCCCATGCCATTCCTGGCTCACCGTGCCAGCCGGTCAGGCTGCCGCAACTCCGCAAGGAGACGCTCGATCCGCAACGGGATAGATGCGCCGAACTCCATCCGTTTCTGGGAAACAGGATGCACGAACGCCAGTCCCGCCGCGTGCAACGCCACGCCCTCGACCGAGGCGGCCGATGCGTCGTGCCGACGCCCGTACACGGCGTCACCGACCAGCGGGTGGCCGATCGAGGCGAGATGGACACGGATCTGGTGCGTACGACCTGTCTCCAGCTTCGCCTCGACATACGTGTGGTGCGGGAAGCGTTCGAGCGCGCGATAGCGCGTCACGGCGCGCTTGCCACCGCCACGCGGACGGATCGCCATCCGCACGCGGTCGTGCGGGTCACGACCGATGGGGGCGTCGATGACGCCTTCCACCGTGGCGAGGCGGCCGTGGACGACCGCCACGTACCGGCGACTCACCGTGCGTGCGGCAAGCTGCGCGGTCAGCGAGTCGTACGCGCGCTGGGTCTTGGCCAGGACGAGCAGTCCCGACGTGCCCTTGTCGAGGCGATGCACCACGCCGGGACGTCGCGGGCTGCCGACCGTAGCGATCCCCGGCGCATGGGCGAGCACCGCCGCGGCGAGCGTGCCGTGCGCGTGTCCGGCTCCGGGATGGACGACGAGGCCGGCCGGCTTATCGATCACGATGACGTGGTCGTCCTCGAAGACGATCGAGAGTGTGATCGGCTCCGGGACGAGCATCTCGGAGGGCGGCGGCGGGATCGTGACCTCCACTAACTCGCCCCCGACCAGCCGATAGGCGGGCTTGCGCGCCGTGCCGTCGACACGGACGTCGCCGTGCTCGATGAGCGACTGCAGACGCACACGCGAGAGGTCGCGAACGGCGTCGGCGAGCCAGCGGTCGAGACGGCGGCCCGCTTCCTGGGGACCGACGGACAGCGTCACCTTCGCGGCCGCGGAGTCGCTGGCGTCCGCACCGCGACGCGCGTCGACCCGCCGCGGCGCGTCGTTCGCCACGGCGTCAGTCCGGCTCGGCGGCGATGCGGGGGAAGGCGAGACGGAAGGCGAGGAGGACGACGCCGACCGTGATGGCGGAGTCGGCGACGTTGAAGGCCGGCCAGTGATAGCCGCGATAGTGCACGTCGACGAAATCGACGACGGCGCCGAAGCGCGCGCGGTCGACGAGATTGCCGAGCGCTCCACCGAAGATCAGCCCGATGGCCAGCACGCCTTGCCAGCCGCCCGTCGGCAGCACGCGGAGGGCCACGCGCGAGAGCAGCACGAGGGCCACGAGCGAGAGACCCGCGACCGCCCATCGCCACGTTGCCGGTACCCCGCCGAGCAGACCGAAGGCAAGCCCCGGATTCATGACGAGGGTCAGGTCCAAGAAGCCCTCGATCAGCTCGATGGGAACGCCGAGCGTGAGGCGATCGAGCATGATGACCTTGGTCATCTGATCGATGGCCGCGACCGAGAGGGCCAGGGACAGGACGCTCTTCATCTCCCGGCGGGTGTCGCCGGGAGCGGCGTCATCCCGCAGCGCTAACGACTGGCGCACACCGTTCGCACAGCGTGGGATGTCGCGGGTCCTCGCCCACGCGCTCGCTCCACACCCAGCAGCGCTGACACTTCTGACCGCGCGCGCGGTCGATCCCGATGACGAGACCCGGGATCTCCTGGCTCTCGTACACGACGGCCGCCCCGTCGGCCTCGCCGAGCGCGACCTGCGACACGATGAAGAGCGTGGGCAGCAGATCGCCTTTCGCACGCAAGAGCGCGGGCAGATCCTCCGGCGCGCGGACGATGCGCACGGCGGCCTCGAGACCGCTGCCGATGAGTCCCCGTGATCGCGCGGTCTCCAGGGCCTTGGCCACCTCCCGCCGGACCTCGAGGAGCCGGGTCCACTCGCGCGCCAGCAGGTCGTCCACCCACTCGGCCGGGATCTCGGGGAAGCGCTCGAGGTGGACGCTCTCGCTCCGCGCTCCGGGCAAGTGCTGCCACGCCTCCTCGCTCGTGAACGTCAGGATCGGCGCCATCAGGCGCGCGAGCGCGCTGAAGAGGTCGTAGCACGTCGTCTGGGCAGCGCGCCGACGGGGGTCGCCGGGCCGCGACGTGTAGAGCCGGTCCTTGATGATGTCCAGGTAGAGGGCGGAGAGATCGACGGCGCAGAAGTTGTGGACGGAGTGGAAGACGGTGTGGAACTGGTAGTCCTCGTATCCCTTCGTGACGCGAGCCGCGAGTCGCGCCAGCCGGTCGAGGATGAACCGATCCACCTCGTCGAGGCCCGCGTAGGGCTGGGCGTCCCGAACGCGATCGAAGTCGCCGAGATTGCCGAGCAAGAAGCGAAACGTGTTGCGCAGCCGCCGGTACGCGTCGGCAAGACGGTTCAGGATCTCCGTCGAGAGCCGGATGTCCTCCGTGTAGTCCTCCGCCGAGACCCAGAGCCGCAGCACCTCGGCGCCGTACTTCGGGATGAGCTCGTCCGGCGTGACCGAGTTGCCGAGCGACTTCGACATCTTCCGTCCCTCGCCGTCGACGACGAAGCCATGCGTGAGCACGCTGCGATAGGGCGGCGCGTCGCGCGTGCCCATCGCCTCGAGCAGCGAGGAATGAAACCAGCCGCGGTGCTGATCGGAGCCCTCGAGGTACATCTCCGCGGGCCAGCGCAGCTCCGGGCGCGCCTCGAGCACGGCGGCGTGGCTGCAGCCCGAGTCGAACCACACGTCGAGGATGTCGGTCTCCTTGCGGAACTCGCTCGCCCCGCACTTCGCGCAGCGCGTTCCCGCCGGAAGCAGCTCCGCGGCCGTCCGCGCGTGCCACTCGTCGGCGCCGCGGCCCGTGCGGAAGATCGCCGCGACGTGATCGACGACGGACTCCTCGACGAGCACGGTGCCGCACGCCGTGCAGTAGAACGCCACGATGGGCACGCCCCACACGCGCTGCCGCGAGATCGTCCAGTCCGGACGGTGCGCGACCATGTTGAAGATGCGCTCCTCGCCCCACGGCGGCACCCACTGCACGCGGTGCTGGATCGCGTCGAGGCTGCGCCCGCGCAGGTTGTCCTTGTCGAGCGAGATGAACCACTGCTCGGTGGCGCGGAACAGCGTGGGGTTCTTGCAGCGCCAGCAGTGCGGGTAGGTGTGGTCGAGCGGAACCTCGGCCACGAGCGCTCCGCGCTCGGCAAGCAACGCCACGATCCTGGGATTGGCCTCCCACACCGTCATCCCAGCGAAGTGCTCGATCTCCGGGACGAACCGGCCGTCGTCGTCCACGGGATTGTAGATCCGGAGGCCGAGGCTCTTGCCGAGCTCGTAGTCCTCCTCGCCGTGGCCGGGCGCGATGTGGACCAGTCCCGTCCCCGTGTCCATGGCGACGAACGACGCGGTGGCGAGTTTCCCTGTGCGATCGATCCAGGGATGGCGGTACTCGAGACCGCCCAGCGCCGTTCCGATGAACGTGGCGACACGCGGCGGGTCGCTGACACCCGCGATCTTCGCGAACGCGTCGGCCAGCTTCGCGGCGACGATCAGCGTCTCACCCCCGACGCGGAGGGCCGCGTACTCCTCGTCGGGGTGGACCGCGACGGCGAGGTTCGCGGGCAGCGTCCACGGCGTGGTGGTCCAGATCACGACGGACACCGGACCCGGCACGCCGTCGAGGGCTGTCAGCAGCGGGAACTTGACGTACACCGACGATGTGCGCTGGTCCTCGTACTCGACCTCGGCCTGGGCCAGTGCCGTCTTGCAGTGCATGCACCAGTGCACCGGCTTCAGGCCCTTGTAGACGAGGCCCTTGCCGACAAAGCGTCCGAACTCGCGCGCGATGACGGCCTGGTAGGGCGGCGCCATCGTGATGTACGGATTCTCCCAGTCGCCGAAGACCCCGAGCCGCTTGAACTCCTCGCGCTGGATGTCGATGAACTTCGCGGCGTACTCGCGGCAGCGGCGGAGCTTCTCCATCGGATCCATCGCGCGACGCACGTCGATCGGCGCGGTATCGAGCCCGAGCTCCTTGTCGACCTGGTGCTCGATCGGCAGACCGTGGCAGTCCCACCCCGGCACGTAGACGGCGTTCGCGCCGAGCATCGAGCGCGACTTGACGATCACGTCCTTCAGGACCTTGTTCAGCACGTGACCCATGTGGATGTGGCCGTTGGCGTACGGCGGGCCGTCGTGCAGGATCCACAGCGGACGCCCGGCGGCGACCTTCCGGAGCTTCGCGTAGACGTCGATCTTCGCCCACCACGCGAGGCGTTCCGGCTCGGTCTGGGGAAGGTTCGCCTTCATGGGAAACGCCGTTTTGGGCAGGTTTAGCGTGGCTTTGTAGTCCATTCCGGTGAGGTGCCATCGTACCATGGCGCGCTGCGCGCACCGGCACGTGGCGAGACGCGGACGTCAGCGCTTGGGAGAGAGTGTGACGACGCCGCGCGAGGAGTCGATGGTGAGCTGGAACTGGTCGAGGTAGTCGCGACCGAGCAGCCCGTCGTGGCCCGTGTGTCCCATGTCGTAGGCGAGCACTCGCATCCGCCCGACGCGCGCGTCGCCGATGGCCAGCGAGTCGAGCACGACGGACTTCACGTCCGCGGTGCCGGTGACGCCCTGGATCGATCCCGAGATCGCGCCTCGCGTGAGCGACACGCCGGCGGCGACCAGCGCGCGCGGCGAGATCAGCGTCCGGTCGGCGCCGGTGTCGAGCAGCAACCGGGCGGTGTGCTCGCCGTTGAGCCGCGCATCGACCAGGATCCGCTCGCCGGGTACGTACTGGATCTCGGTCACGCCGCCACCCGCACTGTGGCGGGCCACTGATTCGCGTGATGCGCCGGGCGACATGACGGGGGCCGACGTCGCCGGCTGATTGCGGAGCCCGACGGGCGCCGCGCGGAGCCGGTAACGCTCGGGCACGTTGTCGAGACCGTCTGCGTAGTGCGAGCCGCCTTCGTCGTCGATCCACTTCACGATCTCGGCGACGGCGGGCGCGGGCAGCAGCGACAGCGCGGCGGTCACGCCGAGCGCGGAGACGAGCCGGACGGCGCCATCACGCCGCGCAGCGCTTGAGGCCATAAACGACCATCTCCCTGGCCCCCGCCACCTCGTTGCGCGGGAGCTCTACACGGTACATCGGCACCAGCAGGTCGCGTCGTGACGTCAAGGTCGGAAACCAGGCCGGGAACACGATGACCAGATCCGGACAGCGCTGGGCGATGTAGCGCGCCACACCTCCCTCCCCTTCCCGCCGGTACGGCAGGATGTCCGGCGTGACGAGTCCCATCAGGTCGATCACGGGTCGCCGCGAGACGTACGCGATGGCACCGATGTCGTTGAGGGCCAGCGACGCCCCGGGCGCGGCGTGCTCGGCGACCCAGTGCCCGAGGTGCACCTGCATGGCGTTGATGTTCTGGACGCCCCACGCGTACCGCTCCCCAGCCCCGCGCAACGTCAACGCCGCGGCCGCCACGTAGACGACAACGACGGCACGCAACGTCCGCCCGGACAGCGCGGACGCACCGACGCCCAGCACCACGAGGGCGAGCGGCAACAGGTGCATCGAGTAGCGTCCCTCCTGGAAGGACGGCTCACGGTATGGCGCCAGCAGCGCCATGCCCAGCGGATGGACGACGAGAGCGAGCGCGAGCACGCCCAGTGCGCGGCCGGCGCGACGCCACGCGATGACCAGGCCGGGCACGACGGCGAGAGGCAACAGGACGTTGGTGCGGAGGAGCCAGGCGATCCAGTCGCCGACGAAGTCGCGGGGCCGCGTGAGCCACGTCATCACGGCGGGCTCGCGAATCCCGCGCAGCCAGCCGAGCAAGCCGCCCTCGACCTTCGCCGCTGCGGTGGCCGGTACCGGCGCTCCCACCGTCGCCATGCTGAAGGCCACTGCGGGTGCCAGGACGACGGCGGTGATTCCGACGTAGAGGACGACACGGCGGAGGGTGACCGGACGAGACAGCACGAACAGCGGGACGAGGAGCAGTGTCTCCGGTCGGGCGAGCACGGCCAGCGCGACCAGCACGGCGGTGAGCGCGTCGCGGTCCGCCGCATGCGTCAGCATCGCGGCGGCGACGAGGAGGGCGGCGAGCGGCACTTCCATCCCCGAGAGCGCTCCCCACACGAGTGGTCCCGCCCACGCCGCGCCCATCGCGGCTCCGAGCGCCGCAATCGGCGCAGCGCCCCACGCGAGCGCGGCATGGCGGGTGAGGAGCGCGGTCACGACGGTGAGCGCGACGCCGATCACCTTGGCGAGCGCCACCGACGGTCCCACGGCGAGGGCACCGGCGGCGAGGAGCAGCGTCCACAGGGGCGCGGTCGAGCCGGCAACGGGCACGCCCGGGTTGTACGAGAAGCCGGCGCCCTCGGCGAGGTTGCGGGCGAAGTGCAGGTGGATCCACGAGTCGTCGAGCGGGAACCCGGTAGCCCCGGCGATCCGGCCCTCGTCCACGACGAAGAGGACCAGGGGCAGCAGCGCGGCGACGACGACGACGACGTTATCTCGTCGTGCTGTCGGCACGGCGCGCCGGCTCCTCCCGCACGAACGTGTAGCCGGCGTACGAGAGTGGTCGACGTCCCACAGGCAAGACGTAGAG
>JBKPPN010000428.1:0-3709 GCA_046733575.1 Candidatus Methylomirabilota bacterium
GCACGAACCTGTCGCAGTACGACACCGATCCGGGCACTGGCCGGCTGTCCCCCAAGACGCCGCCCACCGTCGCCACCGGGCTGGGGCCGGGGTTCATCGCGGTGACGTCCGACGGCAGGAGCGCCTACGTCACCAACTTCAACTCGAACACGATCTCGCAGTACTCGATCGCCGCCGGCGGCGGCCTCGTGCCGAAGTCGCCGGCCATGGTCGCCACGGCCCCACAGCCGTCGCAGATCGCGCTGCGCGCGGGCTCGGCGGCGCCTGCCCCCACCAGCAAGGACCAGTGCAAGCACGACGGCTGGCGCGGCTTCCCCGCGCTCGGCTTCAAGAACCAGGGCGATTGCGTGAGCTTCGTGGCGACGGGCGGCAAGAACCCGCCCGGTCACCGCTGAAGCGAGGCCACCACGGCCAGGTCAGGTGGGACCTCGCCGTCGAGCACGGCGCGGAAGGCCGAGAGCACCTCGTCGTCGCCGCGGCGGTGCTCGAGGCCCAGCCAGCGCTCGCTCCAGTCCGCGAACGCCGGCCAGGCGGCGGCCACCCGCCCCATCGACCCGGGCTTGACGTACGCCGGGGCGAAGAAGAACGCCGGCCGCGGCCCGGGCAGGTCTTCGCCGCCCCCGAAGCCGGTCGAGTCCTCCCAGTGGGTCGCGCCGACGACGACGCTCGCGGTCAGGTCGTCGGCGAGCTGCCGGTGGACGGCCGCGCGCACGTCCGGGTCGCCGGCGATGTCAACGAACGCGGCGGCGCCGGCCTCGAGCTCGCCGGCGTCGTCGTAGGCGAGCACCTGCTCGTAGGCCTCGGTCGCCACGGTCGCCTCGACGTTGCCCGGGGACGTGAGGCCGGTCACCGCGACCCCGTGCTCGCGCAGGCACCAGGCCGTGCTGAGGGCCGTCTTGCTGGACGCGCTGCTGACGACGACGCGCCCGCTGGAGGCCAGGTGCTCTCCGAGCAGGAAGCCGGTCGCGAACAGCGGGCGCAGGACCGCGACGCGCCCCTCGGCCTCCTCCCCGTCTCCGCCCGCCGGGACGTACTGGTTGTACGGCGCGGGCAGCTCGGCGCGGTGGGGGCTCGTGTCCGCGATCGCGCCGCGCTCGGCCGGCTCGGGCCGCAGGACGAGGTGGGTCGACATGGGGACGTAGCCGAAGAGCCGCGTGCCCGCCGCGAGGTGGGGATGGCCCTCGGTCAGCACCTCTGCGTGCCCCCACGCGGGGATGCGCCCGCGGCCTTCGCCCGACGCCGGGAAGAAGCGCCAGTAGCCCATCGCTTCCCCGAAGACGCCGTAGGTCATGGTGTTCGCGGTCAGCGCGAAGGACTCGACCGCGAGCACGACCTCGCCCTCCCCCGGCTCGGGGTCGGGCTCCTCGACGATGCTCTCGTCGCGCAGGTCGTCACGGGCCACCTCGAGCGTGCGCATCAGGAGCTCGCGCGGATTCGGGGCGGCGAGCGGAAGACGTTCGTGAAGCGCCCGCTGCGCGGGTTCTTCGCCGCGCCCAGTGCCTTGAGCCCCAGCGCCCGCTCGATCGTCGCCAGCGTGCCGTGATGGTCGACGGCGCCCGAGTGCTCGAAGCCCGGCCGGACGCGCGGGCCGGCGATCACCGTCGCGATCCGCCCACCCTTGGCCTCGCCGGCGCAGCACCCCTCGGCGGTGCGGCCCTCGTCGTAGGTCACCACGAGGAAGCCCTGCGGCCCTAGCGCACGCAGGAGCCCGGGGACCACGAAGGCAAGGAACTGGTCGCCGGTGCGCACGTCGCAGTCGTGGGTGTCGTTGCACATGTCCGGCGTGATCCAGGCGAACGTCGGCAGGCGGTCGCGGCGCAGGTCGGCGGCGAGCTCGGTCAGCGGCACGATCCGCCGGCAGCGCGCCGCGTTGCCCGTGATGTCGTCGTAGTAGACGAACGGGTTGTGCTTGCGCCGGTAGCGGCCGGAGGAGGCGGAGGGCTCGGTGAAGCAGCGCCGTGGCATCCCCTGCATGTAGGCCTTCCAGCCGATGTGGCGCGACTCGAGCTGGTCGACCAGGTTGCGCGCGTCGACGTGGCAGTCCTCGCAGTCGTCCGTGATGCCCTGCGTCGAGCCGCTGGTCAGCGCGATGTAGTTGGGCAGCGACGGGTGCGTGACGCCGTAGCTGCGCGGGACGGACGCGTAGCGGCGCGCCAGGCGGGTGAGGAACGGCGCGTCGGGGCGGCCGAGGACGTCGACCTCCTCCTTGTTCTCCATGACGATCACGACGACATGGGAGGACGCTGACCGCGCCACGTGACCGAGCTTCACCGGCTCGGGATTGCCGTCGCCCGGGGACGAGGCCGCGACGAACCCGGCGACGGCGAGCGCCGCGACGACCAGCAGACCGAGGAGGCGCCGCACAGGCAGACCGTAACGGCAGGGGCGGTGCGACGTGTCACGCGGCGCCGGGCGCCGCGCCCGATGGCCTCGGTGCGGCGGCCTGCCACCCCGCTGCACTGCACCGGGCGGACGGTGAGATCGGCCGCGAGCTCCCGCCGACGGCTCGCGCGAGTTCGGTGGGCGCCTCGTCGTGGCGTACGATCGGCGGGGCGCCGATGGTCGACTGGTTCCCGAACCTGCCGGTCGCCATGATCGCGCTGGTGGCGCTCGTGGGGATGGCCCTGCTCACGCTGGCCATCTATGCGCTGGTGATGCGCCTGGCCGAGAGCGAGCGTGCCGAGGCCCTGCAGGCCCTGTCGCCCGGGATGCTGCCGCCGATGGGGATCCTGTTCGCGCTGATCGTGGGCTTCCTGGCCGTCGGCGTGTGGGGCAACGTCGACCGCGCCGAGGAGGTGATCTCCGACGAGGCCAGCGCGCTGCGGTCGGTAGTGATCCTGAGCGACGATCTCCCCCCAGACCTCCGCGTGCAGATGCGCGCGCACATCCGCCGGCAGATAGAGAGCGCGGTGAACGACGAATGGCCCGCGATGCAGGAGCAGCGTGCGGCTCTGAGCCCGATTCCCGCGCCGCTGGTCGACGCGCTCCATCTCGCGCTCCGAGCCGACCCTCAGGGCGGACCGGAGACGGAAGTCCAGCGCGAGCTGGTCACGTCGATCCAGGACGCTCTCGCTGCGCGGCGGCAGCGGATCTTCCTCAGCGAGTCGAGCATCAACGCCGTCAAGTGGCTCGCGCTGGTGTCGCTGGCGGCACTCACGCTGTGCGCGATCGGACTGGTCCACAGCGGCAACCGCACGACGACTCGGCTCGCGATGGGTCTCTTCGCAGTGGCGGTCGCGGTGGTGATCACGATGCTCGCGGCCGAGAACGAGCCCTTCCAGGGCCAGCTCGGGCTCGATCCACACCCGCTCGAGCAGGTGCTCCCGCGCTCGTGACGTCGAGACGCAAGTGGCCTTCGCGAGGTGCGCCGGCTGGTCGCTCGACGCTCAGGCGTTCGAGAAGTCGGCTGCGGTCATGCCGTCCGGGTGGTCGGGCGGCCACTGCACGAGCTCGATCCGGTTCCCGTCCGGATCGGTGATCCAGGCGGTCCGGAACTCGTCCGAACCGTCAGGTGACGCCGGCGGCTGGTCAGGGTGGATGCCCGCACGGGCGATCTCGGTCAGGACGTCGTTCATCGAGTCGACCTTGATCACGAAGTGGCTGAGGCTGTCGCCGCCGTTCGCTGGCGCGGAGGAGCCCGATACGAGCTCGATGGTGACGAACGGATCGTCGGCGAGCTTGATCATGGTGAGATCACCGAGGTGGGTGG
>JBKPPN010000429.1:0-5493 GCA_046733575.1 Candidatus Methylomirabilota bacterium
CGGCACATGCGCGGACTCGGGACGGTCGTCGTTGACGAGATCGATGAACAGCGGGGACTCGACGGCGAACCGCGGCGCGATCGCGACCGCCGCGACGATCACGATCGCGTGCAGCGCCAGCGAGAGCGGCAGCGTGACGGCGAGTCGACGCGTCATCCCCGATTCTTCACCAGCCATGCACGCACGCCCGCGACCATGGCATCGCGCACGGTCGTGGCCACGCCCCAGCCGAGATCGCTGAGGGGGCCGCCGAACTCGCAGCGACGACCGCGGCCCGTCGCCGCGATCGCGACCGCGTCCGTGGACGTCCCGGTGGCGAGCGCCCCGGTCGCGCAGTGAACGCCGGCCGCCGCGAGGACGGCCGTCTTCACCTCCGTGGCCGTGATGACCGCGTTCACGAGCGCGGCGACCTCCGCGTCGGCGTCGACGATGACGATGGTGTTGATGGTCGACGGCTGCGGCGCGGCCTCGTGCGACGGCGGGCCCTCCGTGCCGACGAGCGCGGCGGGCGGCGTGACCCCGGCCGCGATCGCATTGCTCAGTCCCGCCGTCACCACGCAGACCGCCGTCACACCACGCACCGTGCCGGACGCCATCTGCGCGTCCTCCGTCCACGCGGCGGTGGCGAGCGCCGTCCACGGCGCGGGCAGCCCGCGCCGTGCGACGAACGTCGCGGCGAGGCGCCCCAGCGTCTCGTGCGCGAAGTCCTTCCTGACGTGCAGATTCACGATGGTGCGGGCGGTGGCGACGCCGCCGCCGAGCGGCGCCGACGAGACGACGCGGAGCGGCGCGTCCGCCGTCACCACGACGGCCTCGGCATCGACGGCCACCGCCACACCGGGGATCATCGCTCAGAACGACGCGCGCAGCCCGACGAGCGCGAACGTGCCGAGGGCGGGAAAGCCGCGCACCTCGGCGTAGTGCTCGTTGAACACGTTCTGGATCCGCGCGGTGAGATCGAGCGCCTGCAAGAACTTGTGACGCTGGAGAAGACGGTACGTCCCCCCGATGTCCACACGGGACCAGCCCGGGTTGTAGACGCCGAGCTTGGGATCCGCGAGCCCGCCCGTCGGCTCCCACTGGCGCGTCACCACGTGCGCCTCGGTGAAGAGCTGCAGCCGCTTGAAGGGCGTCCACGTGAGACCCGTGTCCCAGCGGTGGAACGGCCGGCGCGGGACGGGCCGGTGCGCCTGCTCATTGTCGGTGTCCGTGTACGTGTAGTTCAGGAACGCGGTGAGCGTGTCGAGCACGTCCACCTCCGACGTGAACTCGATGCCCGCCGCGCGCGCGGTGCCCGAGTTGACCACGGCCACGAAGGGCGGAGTGGGAATGGAGGCGGTGCTGATCAGATTGTCGATGACGTTGCGGAAGTACGTGAGGCCGAGCCGGATGCGGTTCGACCAGAATTTCTGATCGACCCCGACGTCCCAGGAGAAGCTCGTCTCGGGCTGCAGGACCGGATTGGAGAAGCCGGGGAAGAACAGGTCGTTCAACGACGGCGCGCGGAAGCCGGAGCCGGCGCTCCCGTGGATGCGGGTGCCCGTCTCCTTGATGACGTAGGCCAGCGAGCCACGCTCGGTGGTGTGCGTGCCGTAGACGTCGTTGTCGTCGACGCGAAACCCGCCCGACAGGAAGAGCCGGTCGAAGAAGCGCAGCTGCTGCTCGAAGAACACCGAGCGCGTCTCGTTCGCGGCGTCGAAGCCGCTCGCGCCCAGGCCCGGCCCCTGCCCGTTGCCGTGCTCCTTCCGGTACTCGAGCCCGATCGTGCTGGTGCTCCATGCGCCGATGTAGAAGTGATTGAGGAGGGCGGCTTCCTGCCGGTCGACGCGGAAGACGCTCGGGAACTCGCAGAACCCGGGACCGAACGGGCAGCCCGCGTTGTCCTCGGCGTCGGTGAAGTCGACGGTGTTGTCGTAGCGCGAGAGGCGTCCCTCCGCTTCCCACCACGGCAGCGGGCGCGTGCGCCCGACCAGCGACAGGATCGTCGTCTCGCTCGTCTGGGCCGCGTTCGTGTCGATCACGGGATCGGTGGGCAGCGGCGAGCCGAAGGGCGCCACGAACTTCACGGGCAGCCCGGTGTGGACCTTGTTGTAGTGGACGATGAATCCGAGCGAGCTGTTGTAGGGCAGGGTCAGGCCGACGCGTCCCACGAGGCTCTTGCGATCGGAGCTGTCGTTCTGGAACTGTCCGTTCGACTCGAAGTACGAGGTCGACAGTCCGTAATCGAGCAGCTTGTAGGCGCCGCTGACGCTGACCCGGCCCGTGAGGGTGTCGTAATTGCCCGCCGCGCCCTCCACCCTCGCCGAGAACGGTCCCGTCCCGCGCTTGGTGATGATGTTCACCACCCCGCCGATGGCATCGGCGCCGTACAGCGTTGACTGCGGTCCGCGGATGACCTCGATGCGATCGATCAGATCGGGCGGGATGTCGGTCAGGTCCACGGTGCCGAGGGTCGGACTCTTCACGCGCACGCCGTCGACGAGAACCTGGACCTGATTCCCGTTGGAGCTCGTGCCGCGAATCGAGATCGCGCTCGTCTTGCCGAAGCTACCCGAGCGCTGGATCTCCACGCCGGGCACCTTGCGCAGCGCCTCGTCCACCGTCGGGTAGTGCTTGGTCTGGAAGTCCTCGCCGTCGATCACCGTCACCGATGCGCCGAGCTGCTCCGCCGGCGTGGCGACCGTCGTCGCCGTCACCACGACGGGGTCGAGCTTGCGCGTGTCCTCCGCGAAGGCGGTGGCCGATCCCATGAACAGCAGTCCTGCCACGAGCAGGGTCGTCTCTCGCATTGCCGCTCCTTCTTGTCGCGAAAAGGATTCGACGCTCGCCCTGCCGACAGGTCTCCTGACTCGTGGATCGTCGCCCGGCGTCCGACCTTCCCGGCCCCTCGGTGCGGGCCAGTGGCTTCGTGATGACGTGGACGCCGCGCTCCCCACTCACAGTGGCGCGACCGTGCCGGTCTCGGCGCGCGGTGCCGCGCGCCTCACCGGCTTCCCTGTGTCGGCACGGCCTTCGATCAGCTCGTCAGCCTGGTCTCCCTCCTCTCCGCGTCCTGCCAGGCCATGCGCACGACGGGACGCGCGTCGTCGCCCGTTCGCTCCACGATCACCGGACAGCCGAAGGCCGCCTCCAGCGTGGCCGGCTCGAGCACCTCGTCCGGCGTACCCGCGCGCACGACGCGTCCGTCCACCAGGAGCACGAGCCGATGCGAGAGCTGCGCGGCCAGGTCGAGATCGTGCGAGACGAGCAGCACGGTGACCCCCTGCTCGCGATTGAGCCGCGCCAGCAGTGCGGCGCACTCGGCCTGGTAGCGGAGATCGAGGTGGGCCGTCGGCTCGTCGAGCACGAGCAGCCGCGGATGCTGCGCGAGCGCGCGCGCGAGGACTGCGCGCTGCCGCTCGCCGCCGCTCAGCGTGGCGAGCGGCGAATCCGCGAGCGCCTGCACGTTCGTCGCGGCCATCGCGTCGCGCGCCACCGCCAGGTCCTCGGGACTCTCGAAGTACCGGTGCGGCCCGAAAGGAAAGCGCCCCATCAGCACGAGCTGCTCCACCGTGAAAGGAAACTCCGCGGGAAGATCCTGCGGCACGACCGCGACCTGACGCGCCAGCTCCGCTGCGCTCATGGTGGCCAGCGATCGTCCGTCGAGCGTGATCTCGCCCGACGTGGGACGCAGCACGCGGGTGAGGAGCCGGATGAGCGTGGTCTTCCCCGCGCTGTTCGGGCCGATGACGGAGACGATCTCGCCCGCGTCGATGGTGAGATCGAGACCGGCCACCGCGAACGGCCGCCCGCCGTGCCCGTTCCCCGTCGGGTACGCGAAGAAGACGTCGCGCATGCCGACGAGGGGGCTTCCGTCGCGGGGACGCCGAGCGGACGTCATCCCAGGGCCCGGTACCGCGTGCGCAGGAGATAGACGAAGAACGGCGCGCCGCAGAACGAGGTGATCACGCCGACCGAGAGCTCGGCGGGCGCCACGACGTTGCGCGCCAGCGTGTCGGCCACGAGCAGGAACACCGCGCCGCCCACGAGCGACGTCGGCACGAGCATGCGGTTGTCGGGACCGAGCACCATCCGGAGCGTGTGCGGGACGATGAGACCCACGAAGCCGATGGGGCCGGCGAAGGCCACCACGCTCCCCGTGAGCAGCGCGGCGGCCACGAAGATGCGGCGCTTCAGCCGCTCCGCGTCCACCCCGAGCTGGCTCGCCGCCTCCTCGCCCAGCGCCAGCACGTTGAGCTCGCGCGCCCGCTGCACCACCAGGCAGAAGCCGAGGGCGGCGAGCACGGCGAACAGCGCGAGCGCGCCCGCCGGCTTGGGCTCGAGGTTGCCCAGCAGCCAGTGGACGACGCCGCCCAGCCGGTCGAAGTCGACGAACGAGATGACGACGGTGATGGCGGCGGAGAAGAAGATGCCGACGATCACGCCGGCGAGCAGCAGCGTCTGGATGCCGAGTCCGCCGGTGCCCGACGCGATCAGATAGACGACGCCCGCCGCGAGCAGCGCGCCCGCGAAGGCGAACACGCTGAGGCCGAGCGCCTCGATGACCGATGGGCCGAGCCCGAAGAGCTGAGCCAGCACCACGCCGAACGCGGCGCCGCTCGACACGCCGAGGATCGAGGGCTCGGCGAGCGGATTGCGGGTGAGCGCCTGGAACGCGACGCCGGCCACCGCGAGTCCGCCGCCTGCCAGCGCCGCCACCGCGATGCGCGGCAATCGCAGGCTGAGCGTCACCACGCGCTCGATCGACTCCGGCTCGGCGCGTCCCATCAACACGTCGAGCACGTTGCCCACGGAGAGCGAGGCGCTGCCGAGGAACAGGGCCACGATGGCGACCACGAACAGCAGCACGAGCAGCGTCGCCTCCGCGAACGCCAGACGTCGCAGCGACGTCACGGGAAGGCCTCGGGATGCAGCAGTCGCGCGAGCTGCTCCAGGCCGTCGACGACGCGCGGTCCGTAGCGATGGAGGATCGCGCCGTCGACGGGATAGATGCGCCGGGCCTTGATGGCGGGCAGGCTCGACAGTCGTTCCCACGGTCCGAGCGCGAGCGCCTTGTTCGTCGCGCCGTGTCTCGCCAGCACGATGACGTCCGGCTGACGCGCCACGGCCGCCTCCAGGCTGAAGCGCGGATACGCGGCCGCTTCCTCCGCGGTGACGGAGCGACCGCCGGCCGCCTGGATGATCTCGGTGATGAGCACGTCGCGTCCCGGGACGATGAGGGGCTCGGGCCAGATGACGTAGAGGACGCGCGGCGCGGGCAGCGCGCTGACGGCGTGTCGGACGGCGGTGATCCGTCCCTCCAGCGTGCTCACGAGCGGGATGGCGGCGGCCTGACGATCGGTCAGCACGGCGAGGCGGCGGATCAGGTCCATCAGCTCCACGAAGTGGTTCACGTCGACGACGTAGGTCGGCACACCGAGGCGCTTGAGCTGCGTGAAGGTCTCGTCGCTGTTCCCCGCGCTGGTCGCGATGACGAGATCGGGCTTGAGAGCC